>CBDUNM010000082.1:0-21856 GCA_965368585.1 uncultured Chromatiales bacterium
GGCCGACCCGGTCTCACCCAGACGCTGATACACCAGGGCAAGCATGTAGTGGGCATTACTCAGCTGCGGATCGACGATGACCGCTTTTTTCGCATTCATGAACGCATCGGTAAGCCGGCCGTCGCGCAGATAGGCACCCGAAAGGTCGATATAGACATCTGCGGGACTCGGTCGCGCCAGCGGAGAACCGATGTTACCGGTGGCATCGGGACTGCCGCCGTCGTCCCGTAAGGTTTTCTGCGCACAGCCCACTGCCAGCAGCACCACAAGGGTCAGGGCCAGCATCCTGAACTGCACACCCGTCATGGTCGATGCTCCTGCACGATCGGTATCCTCTTGAGGTGTCGTCGACTTCGATCGTTCACCTTGCCCACGAGCTGGCCGCAGGCTGCGTCGATATCGTCACCACGGGTCTTTCGTGTCATGGCCATGATCCCGGCACGCTTCAATCTCTGTCGGAAAGCCTCCACGCGATCGACGGGTGAAGTCCTGTAACCGGTACCCGGGAACGGATTGAACGGGATGAGATTCACCTTCGACGGCACACCTTCGAGCAGTCGGATAAGTGCCTTGGCGTGCGCAATCGAATCGTTCACACCGTCAAGCATGACATATTCCCAGGTGATTTTGCGTCGCCGGTCACTTTCGACGTATCTCTTGCATGCCGGAATCAACTGTTCGAGCGGGTACTTTCGGTTGATCGGGACCAACTGGTCGCGCAACGCGTTGTCCGGCGCATGCAGGGACACCGCCAAACTGACGTCGCAGACTTCGCGTAAGCGGTAGATATTGGGAACCACGCCAGAGGTACTCAAGGTGACCCGTGACTTGGCCAGCATGTAAGTAAGATCGTCCTGCATCAGGTCCATGGCACGCACGACCGCGTCGAAGTTGGCCAGCGGCTCTCCCATCCCCATCATGACGACGTTGCTTGGCGGCTTGCCTAGTTCGCGTGTCGCGTGCCAGACCTGACCGATGATCTCACCCACGCTGAGGTTGCGGTTGAAGCCCTGCTGCGCCGTCGAACAGAACGAGCAATCGAGTGCGCATCCGACCTGCGACGATACGCAGATGGTGCTGCGGTTTCCATCCGGGATATGGACGGTTTCTATCCGTTGCCCGTCTTCGAGCTCGAACAGCCATTTAGTGGTACCGTCCAGCGCTGGCTGCTCGAAAATCAATTCGGGCAGCGCTATCCGCGCGTGCCCGGCCAACCGTTCACGCAGGCCTTTCGACAAGTCGGTCATTCCGGTGATGTCGGTCAAGCCATGCTTGTGAATCCACTTGACGACGTTACGGCCGTGAAACGCCTTGGCGCCTAGCTCGACGAACAGGCCTTCCATGGCCCGTCGATCCAGATCGAGCAGATTGACTTGCTTTGCGACTGACAAATCGATACCTACTATCTAGCGCGTGCGCTCACACACGCCGTCGGGGAAAAAGAACGCGATTTCGCGAACCGCCGTTTCCGGTGCGTCCGAACCATGGACCGCGTTTTCGTCGATGCTCGAGGCGAAATCGGACCGAATCGTGCCCGGAGCCGCTTCTTTGGGGTTGGTCGCCCCCATCACTTCGCGGTTCTTGGAAATGGCGTTTTCACCTTCGAGCGTCTGCACTACGACGGGGCCGGAAGTCATAAAATCGACCAGGTCATTGTAAAACGGACGCTCTTTGTGGACCTCGTAGAACGCACCGGCCTGTTCGCGGGACAGGTGCAGCATCTTTGCGGCGACAATGCGTAAGCCGGCCTTCTCGAACCGGTTGTAGATCTCTCCGATGACGTTCTTGGCCACGGCATCAGGTTTGATGATGGACAAGGTTCGTTCAAATGCCATGAAAAACTCCAGTTATTTCAATAAATAGTGGCAGGTCGCTGCGCGCCTCGCGCAGCGACGCTAAATTGGTCTGAATCCGCTTGAGGCGTTGTAAAGTCACCACATAATGTATGATGTTCACAACGATTTAGGACTATTGTTTTCGTTGCAAGAAGGCCCAACAGTTTACCTGCGGACGCACGAATCTGCCACTGCGGGATACCTTAATTCACATCGCCCGGCATACTTGAATCTTTAACCCTTTATGGCGCTGAAAAAGCGGGTCGTTTCGCCAGTACTGCTCTTATGAAGAGACGATTCCCCATCCGGAATTCGCAGGGTGTTTCGCTACCAGGCAATGGCCCATTCCCTGTCTGATCCTGGAACGCCGATGCGGGGCGGGGGGACGTCCCATCGATGATTGCGCGCCCTGCGGGTTATCGTGATCGCGACGCGCTCCAAGCTGCGCTCAGACCTGCCGACGTACGTCCAGTACGTCCGGAATTTGCGCAAGCTTGCCCAACACCCGGCTAAGTTGCGTCATATCCTGCACCTCCACAGTAAACTTCATCGACGCGCGATCCTGGCGACGATCCGACTGGGTCTTCACGCCCAATACGTCGACATCATCGTTGGCGAACACAGACGTGATATCGCGAAGCAGCCCTTTGCGATCCCCCGCAAACACCTGTACGTCGACCAGGAAAGCTGAACCCGACTGTTCATCTGCCCACCGCACGTCGATCAGTCTTGCCTTCTGGTCCGGCGCGAGTTTTTCCACCACGGTACAATCCTGGCGATGCACCGTCACGCCGCGTCCGCGGGTGATGAACCCGACGATTCGATCGTAGGGCACGGGCTTGCAGCATTTGGCTATATGCGTCATCAAATCGCCGACGCCCTCGACCTCGATCTGCGGTCCCGATATTCTCGTTCTTGGGCGGCTGATCCGCTTGCGCGTGCGCTCCAGCAGCGGTTCCGAGGCCACGAGACGACGCGGGCCCGATTGCGCATTGGCTACCTGGACAGGTGAAATATCACCTCGACCGACCGCCGCGAACAGGTCATTGATCGTCTTGAAATTGAACTTTGGGGCCAGCTTTTCCAGATCCGGCTTGGGAAAGCCCAGACGCATCGATTCACGTTCGACCGCCGCACGCCCGTCCTGCACGTGCACGTCGAAATTCTGCTGCTTCAACCAATGGCGGATTCGGTTGCGCGCGCGCGCGGTGACCAGATAACCCGCGTGGGCGTTGAGCCAATCGCGGCTGGGACCACCGGTCTTCGCCGTCAGTATCTCCACCGTCTGACCGCTTTCCAACGGTTGCGTGAGCGCGATGATCTTGCCGTCCACCTTGGCGCCGCGGCAGCGATGGCCGATCGAGGTGTGAATGGCATAGGCAAAATCCAATGCCGTCGCGCCTTTTGGCAACTCGATGACGCGGCCTTGGGGCGACAGCACGTAAATACGCCTGGCCTCGAATTCAGAATCATCGCCTTCGTCCGGTATGTCTTCGGCATTCTCCAGCCAACGCCGCATCCACTGAATGCGCCGTTCCAACTCCGCGTCGCCACCACCGCGCTCCTTGTACAACCAGTGGGCCGCGACTCCGCGCTCGGCGTGTTCGTGCATATCGCGGGTACGCACCTGCACTTCGAGCGGTGCGCCGTCGTCTCCCACCACGGCGGTATGCAAAGACCTGTATCCATTGCCCTTCGGCTGGGCGATGTAGTCGTCGAACTCGCCTGGCACCGGCCGCCACAAACCGTGCACCATGCCCAGCACTTCGTAGCATTGCGCCGCCGTGTCAACCAGAATCCGGACCGCGCGAACGTCGAACACCTGTTCGAATCCGACGCCTTTGCGCTGCATTTTTTTCCAGATGCTGTAGATGTGCTTGGGCCGGCCGGTAATTTCCGCGGCGATGCCGTTCGCCTCGCATTCGGTTTGTAAACGGTCGATGACATCCCTGATAAAGGCCTCGCGCTCGCGTCGCTTGCCGGCCAGGCGCTTGGCGAGCCCTTTATAGGTGTCGGGCTCCAGAAAACGCAGGCACAGGTCTTCGAGCTCCCACTTCATCTGCCAGATTCCCAATCGATTGGCCAGCGGGGCATGCACGAGTTGGGTTTCACGCGCCACCGCGCGCTGCGCCGCTTCCGGCAGATGGCTCAGATTGCGCATCAAGCGCAGACGCTTAGCCAACACCACGATGACCGCGCGCACGTCGTCGGCCAACCCGAGCAGCAGGCGACGCAGCGATTCTACGGTGTCGTCGTTGACGTCGCGCCCGCTGGTCGCCGACAGACCCCGAATCAACGAGATATGCTTCAGCAACCGCGCCACCGTCTTACCGAACAAGTCGACAATCGCATCCTGTTGGTAGCTCGGCTCAGCCGGCAGATCGGACAACACCGCCGCGACCAGCGAATCGGCGTCGAGCTTCAGATCGTCCAAGATATCGGCCGTCAGAATCAGAGCCAGCAGCTTCCCGGTCCCGTCCGGCATCTGCTGACCGGCGTGCCTGCGGCCTGCCTCAGCTATAGCCAGGCGTAACCTTTCGATCTGTTTTTCGGTGCGATGAGCTTGCAGGCTCAGCAACCATGGCTCAGCCTCTTCCGGGCTGATATCGCCGTAACGCGGCAGAATACTGGTTCTGGAAACCAAAGCGCTGGCTAATTCCGTTTAGAACCGAGCGGCGTATCACGTCGCGGCAACACGCCCGCGGCCGAGCGGTGCGAGGCACAGCGCGCACCAGCTCGACCCTTTTCTCCGCCCTCAGTCGAGTACGTGGGTGACAAGACCGTCGGCCAATTTGGGTTCGAACCATGTAGACTTCGGCGGCATCACTTCACCCGCATCCGCCACGGCCATCAATGCCTCCATCGTGGTCGGAAACAGCGCAAATGCCACCGCCCAGTCGCCGCTATCGACTCTCCGCTGTAGTTCCGACAAGCCGCGGATGCCGCCAACAAAGTCGATTCGGTCGTCGCGACGCGGATCGCTGATCCCGAGCAGTGGCTCAATGAGGTGATCCTGTAACAAACTGACATCCAATCGAGCCACGGGGTCGTCCGCGGGAATACGGTCGAGATGGATACTCAATCGGTACCAGATCCCAGCCAAATACGCCCCGTACTCACCCGTTTTTGCGGGTCGTACCGGCGCCGCTGCGGCCTCGATGTCGAATACGCGCCCCACTTGGGCGAGAAACGCTGCAGGGTCAGCACCGTTCAGATCTCGAACGACGCGGTTGTAATCGAGGATCTGCATCTGATTGTGGGGGAAAATGGCCGACAGGAAGTAATTGTAACTCTCTTCGCCGGTGTGCGCCGGATTCTCCGCCTTGCGTTTGGCAGCGACCCTGGAACCGGCCGCCGAGCGGTGATGACCGTCAGCGACATACAGGGCCGGCAACGTCGCGAAGGCGTCGGTCAGCCGGTTCACTGTCGCGGTATCGGAAACCACCCACAATTCGTGCCGAACGCCGTCTTTCGCCGTAACGTCAACGTCCGGTGCGGTGTTGGACACACGGTTCAGTGTGTCGTCGATGACCATCGCACTGGGATAGACCAGAAACACCGGGCCGGTTTGGGCATTTAGCGCATCGATCTGCCGGACCCGATCGTCTTCTTTCACCGGCCGGGTGAACTCATGCTTCTTGATCCGGTTTTCATCGTACGCCGCCACCGAGGCCGCCGCGACCAAACCTGTTTGCACGTGCGCATCCATGGTGAGGCGGTATACGTAATAGCACTCACCAGGGTCGCGCACCAGCACGTCTTCATTCAGCATTCGATCCAGATTTTCGCGCGCCTTGTCATAGACCGGGGCGGCGTAAGGGTCGGTGTTGTCGGGAAGGTCAATTTCGGGACGGGAGATGTGCAGGAAACTCCAGGGCCGGCCGTCAACCATCGCCTTCGCCTCGCTGCGACTCATGACATCGTAGGGCGGCGCCACCACATCATTCGCGCGTCCGGGCGCAGGCCGCAATCCAGCAAAGGGTTTGATCAGGGACATGTCAACTCCAGGTGGTGTAGCCCGCGAAAGGAGATGTGGACGAAACAGGCGCCTATTTTTTCAAACAGTTGACCGTTTGGGCAACCAAAGACGTCAATCGGTACCGTTTTGCGTTCCGCGGAACGCCCTCGATGTCGGACGGAGCGATACGCGTCAGACCGAGCCAGCCGTAAGAGCCGAGCCTGCCGGGTAAGCGACGGTCGGCAAAGCCGTCGACAGGCCAGCAAACGTGGCGTTTCGAGTTGCGCGCGCGAGGCGGTGGATGCCCGAGTTGAGAGCGCCACCAGGATGGTTATCCAGCACCGACGTCGAGTGCAACACACCTTCGCCAAGAGAAGGGTGTCGTAAAAGTCCCTGCTCCCGGCGGGAGAAAGAACACGTACTTTCGCGACACCCTCAAGAGGGCTCGGTTCCGACTGTTGCACCCTGGGCGGATCTCGTCGTTAAGTCAGCGGGCATTTGATGGGAGTTTACGCCCAGGCGAGCGGTGAACTGCCGCGCAGCAAACGCAATACGGCTCGCGAGTGGCGTGGGCAGTCCGATTCGAGGGCGTCTGAGGCGGGAATGCCGAAGCGGACCCCTCTGGATGGGCTCACAGTGTCCCTCGTATTGAATGGCCCGCGGTGTCAAGCATCAGTAAGTTAGGTGAGGTTTGATAGAAGATCAAGGTGTGTCAGCTGCGCTCGTCGATCCACGCCATCTGGATGGCCTCGAGCACCTTTTCGCCCGAATGATCAGGATCGTCGTCGAACCTCGGCAACGCCAATACCCACTGACGCAGGTCAACGAAATTCACCGTCAGCGGGTCGACATCCGGGTGTGTCTCGTCGAGTTCGATGGCGATGTCCATGGTATCCGTCCACTTCAGGCTCATTGTACTTGACCTCCGCTGATCAATGGTTTTCCTTAGCGTGATTGATCGTGTACTTCGGAATCTCAATGACCAGGTCGGCCTCACGCACGATCGCCTGGCAGGACAAACGAGATTCGGGTTCCAGGCCCCATGCCTTGTCGAGCAGGTCTTCTTCGGTTTCGTCGGCCTCCTGCAGCGAATCGAAACCCTCACGGACCACCACGTGGCAGGTGGTACAAGCGCAGGACTTTTCGCAGGCGTGTTCGATTTCAATCCCTTGGGCGAGCGCCGCGTCACAGATACTCACGCCGGATTCCGCCTCTATGACGGCGCCCTCGGGACAAATGTCGTCATTGGGCAAGATAATGATCTGGGGCATATCGAATTTTGTCTCTACTCGAAGTCTTTGACGGCGCGCCCCGCCATCGCGCTGTGGATACTGGCGTTCATGCGGCGCTCAACGTAGAACTCGCATTCGGCCTCGAGCGACTGTACGGCCGCTTTGATCGCCTCGGCATCTTCGCCTTCCGCAACCTGGGACAATCCGGCCAGCGCCGCTTCGATGCGAGCATGTTCTTCCGCATTTAGAAGGGCTTGACCGTCGGCATCGAGCGCCGCGCGCAACGCTTCGATCACGCGGCTGGCTTCGACCCGCTCCTCCGCCAACTGACGTGCCGATATGTCTTCCTCCGCATGTTCGATCGACGCATGCAGCATGTCGGCAATCTCATTGTCGGTCAGGCCGTATGACGGTTTGACGGATACGCTCGCCGCGACACCCTGACTCCGCTCTTCCGCGACGACGCTCAAGAGTCCGTCAGCATCGACGCGAAAGCTCACCTGGATACGCGCGGCACCCGCGACCATGGGTGGAATGCCGCGCAACTCAAAGCGTGCCAACGACCGGCAATCGCGCACCATTTCACGCTCTCCCTGGACGACATGGATGGACATGGCCGCCTGGCCGTCCTTGAAGGTGGTGAACTCCTGCGCACGGGCGACGGGAATGGTCGTATTGCGCGGAATGATCTTTTCCACCAGTTCGCCCATGGTCTCGATGCCCAACGACAATGGGATGACGTCGAGCAGCAACAACTCTTGGTCCGGTTTGTTGCCCGCGAGTACATCCGCTTGTATGGCGGCGCCGATGGCAACCACGCGATCCGGATCGATATCCACCAGGGGTTCGGTCGCGAAAAACTGCCCCACCCGTTCCCGGACCAGCGGCACCCGCGTCGACCCGCCGACCATGACCACTTCCCGGACGTCAGCGGCGCTCAACGCAGCATCGCGCAGCGCGCGGCGGCAAGCACTGATCGTCCTAGTGACCAGAGGCTCCACCAAGGCATTGAAAGTCGAGCGCTCGAGCACACCCCGCCATTGTGAGCCGTCTTCTTTTTCAAGATCGATTTCGACGCTTTCCTGCTCGGTCAGCGCTTCTTTGGCCGCACAGGCCTGTTGCATGAGCCGGCGCATCTGCCGGTGCCCGGCTTCGTCGGCGATTCCCGCCTGGCGCATCATCCACTCGGCCACGGCATGGTCGAAGTCATCTCCCCCCAGACTCGAGTCACCGCCGGTGGACAGCACCTCGAATACCCCCCGGTTGAGGCGCAAAATCGAAATATCGAAGGTACCGCCACCGAGATCGAAGATGGCGTGGACGCCCTCGGCGTCACCATCCAAGCCATAGGCAACGGCAGCAGCGGTAGGCTCGTTGAGCAGACGGAACACGTTCAAGCCGGCCAACCGTGCAGCATCCTTGGTGGCCTGCCGCTGCGCGTCGTCGAAATACGCGGGCACGGTAATGACAACACCGGTCAACGGACCCCCCAAGGCCGTTTCCGCCCGATGCGTCAAATTGCGCAGAATCTCAGCGGACACCTCTATCGAGCTGACAGCACCCGCTACGGTGCGAATACGCGGTACCGCGCTGTCGACTTCGACGAATTCATACGGCAGCCGATCACCAAGAGATCTGAGGTCTGAAACGCCTCGCCCGATCAAGCGCTTGACCGAAGCAATTGTGTTCAAAGGATCCGTTAACGCGGCCTGTTTCGCATCAGATCCGACGACCGGCCCGTTTTCGGTATATCTGACGACCGACGGCAACAGATGTTCGCCCCGGGCATCGGGTAACGTCTCGGCCTGGCCGCTGCGCACGGTCGCCACCAGGGAATTGGTCGTACCCAGGTCGATACCCGCTGCCAATTTACGTTCATGCGGCGCCGTCGACTGACCCGGTTCGGCAATCTGTAACAACGCCATCAGAGTGTCTCTTCCAATTCGGCTTCCAACTGTTCCGCCTCACTGTGCAGTTTGTTGAGAAACTGCAGTTTGCCGACCGAATCCCGGGCCGCTTCCAGTTGCGCCGCGGAACCGTCTTCGAACTGTACGGCCAGGCGGGCGGTGATGGCCTTTATCATGCTCGCTATACGGTCCAACAGGGTCTCCAGCGCCGCCATGGGATCGGGTTCGGCCTTGATTTCAGCCAGCGCCTGGCGCAGTTCCATTTGTTCCATCAGAAAGGCCGCGTCCTGCCCGGTGCCGTGTCCCGATGCTGTGTCCTGCCCCAGCAGCAGGGACAGCAGGTAAATGGCACGGCGTTGCGGATCCTTGAGGGTTTCAAATGCCTCATTGATCTGAGTCGCATACTGCAGTGACATGCGGCGCTCCTGGGCGCTGCCGTTCGCGTAACGGTCGGGATGGACGATCTTTTGCAGGTCACGGTACCGCTCGGTCAGTGAATCCGTATCCACCAGGAAGCCAACCGACAAACCAAACAATTCGAAGTGGTTTTTTGAAAAATCGAACACGCTTGTTAACCCAGAACCGGCCGTCGACCGCTCCACATTGAGTCCAAGTCACTGAGCAACATAACATTCATCGCAAAATTGATGTTCACCGCTTGGGCTGACCCGCTACGGCGCCCGTTGCCGGTCCGCTATGGCCCGAGAGCTACTTTCAAGCTCGCCCGCGAGATCCCCTAATTCTGCCCTCGCAACCGATCGGCTTGAGCGTGCCATACCGTTCGGGATCGGCACGAATCGAATCGACTATCGATTGAATTGTCCCGACCGCCCGGCGTGGTCTAACGCAACAAGCCCGGCGCTGCGCACCAGGCTTGTCCGGTCCAGCATCGATCCCCCGCTACACGGTGAAGCTTTCGCCGCAACCGCATTCGTCTTTGACGTTCGGGTTGTTGAACTTGAATCCTTCGTTCAACCCGTCTTTACCGTAATCGAGCTCGGTACCTTCCAGGTAGACCAGGCTTTTCCTATCGACGATGATTTTAACACCGCGGTCCTCGAAAACCTCGTCCGATTCATCGAGTTCATCGACGAATTCGAGAACATAGGCCATGCCTGAGCAACCCGACGTCCTGACGCCCAGTCGCACACCCACACCCCTACCGCGGGATGCCAAAAACGTCCGGACCCGATCGGCCGCCGGCTCAGTGAGAGTAACGCCCATCTTAAGAACGCTCGTTCACGCCGCGTCGCTGCGGGACTTGGCCTGTTGTTTTTCCGAGATATCCTTTACCGCGGCCTTGATGGCGTCTTCGGCCAGTACCGAGCAATGCACCTTCACGGGCGGCAGCGCCAACTCGTCGGCAATTTCCTGATTTTTGATCTGCATGGCTTCGTCGAGTGTTTTGCCCTTGACCCATTCGGTCAACAGCGAACTCGACGCAATGGCGGAACCACAGCCGTAGGTTTTGAATTTCGCGTCCTCAATAATGCCCTGGTCGTTGACCTGTATCTGCAAACGCATGACATCGCCGCACGCAGGTGCGCCGACCATGCCGGTGCCGACATTTTGCGCGTCTTTATCCAGAACACCGACGTTGCGCGGATTCTCGTAATGATCGATCACTTTGTCGCTGTATGCCATTTCCTATTACCTCTCATGCTTAAGAGAAGTTTACTCCTCTTAAGGCGATTTTATCGAATTCGTCTAGTGGGCCGCCCACTGCACCTTACTCAGATCCACGCCTTCTTTGTACATGTCCCACAACGGGCTGAGTTCGCGCAGACGCGCCACCTGATCACGCACGGTATCGAGGACATAATCCACTTCTTCCTCGGTGGTGAAACGACCCATCGTGAAGCGGATGGAACTGTGCGCCAGCTCGTCGTTACGCCCGAGCGCGCGCAGCACGTAGCTCGGCTCAAGGCTGGCGGAGGTGCAGGCCGAACCGGAACTGACAGCCATGTCCTTCAGCGCCATGATCAAACTCTCACCTTCGACGTAATTGAACGAAATATTCAGATTACCCGCGATGCGCCGCTCGAAATCGCCGTTCAGGTAGACCTCCTCCATGTCTTTCAATCCGTCCCACAGACGGCTGCGCAAAGCAGTCAGGCGCTCGGTCTCGGCCGCCATCTCTTCCCTGGCGATGCGAAACGCCTCGCCCATGCCGACGATCTGGTGCGTCGGCAAGGTGCCCGAACGCATTCCCCGCTCGTGACCACCCCCGTGCATCTGCGCCTCGATACGCACCCGGGGCTTGCGTCGCACGTACAGGGCCCCGATGCCTTTCGGGCCGTAAATTTTGTGCGCGGAAAAACTCATCAGGTCGACCTTAAGACTGGCGAGATCAATAGGCTCCTTGCCGGGTGACTGGGCCGCGTCGACGTGGAACAACACCCCACGGTCGCGGCAGATTTCACCGATCGCGGCGATATCCTGAATGACGCCGATTTCGTTGTTGACGTGCATCACCGAGGCCAAGATGGTGTCACCACGCAGCGCCGCGGCGAACATGTCGAGATCGACAAGACCGCTTTCCGCGACGTCCAGGTAGGTCACCTCAAAGCCTTCGCGCTCGAGTTGGCGGCAGGTATCCAGCACCGCCTTATGCTCCGTCTTCACCGTGACGATATGCTTGCCTTTCTTTTGGTAAAAGTGGGCCGCTCCCTTGATCGCAAGATTGTCCGATTCGGTCGCGCCGCTCGTCCAGACGATCTCCTTGGGATCGGCATTCACCAAGGCGGCAACGGCCTCGCGCGCCTCCTCCACCGCCTTTTCCGCCTGCCAGCCGAAAGAGTGGCTGCGCGACGCTGGGTTGCCGAACGTCCCGTCCGGGGTCAGACAAGCGCACATCGCTTCGGCGACGCGCGGATCAACGGGCGTGGTAGCCGAGTAGTCAAGGTAAATCGGAAATTTCATTACGTACGATCTCTACAGCAATGGTTATTCATGCGCTGGCGCGCGACACCAGCCCGCCCAAGTCGTCGACACCCGGTTCGTCAGGGGAATCGATATCTTGCCGTGCCGCCACCTCGATGACACCGCGCCGCTTCATCAAGTCGTGCAAACTGATCTCGTCAAGGTAATCGTGGATGCGACGGCTGAGGTCCTGCCACAGATCGTGAGTCAGGCAGCGTTGGTTGTTGTGGCAGTTGTGCGCACCCCCGCAGCGGGTGGTGTCGACGTTCTCGTCGACCGCCGTAATGACCTCCGCCACGCATATCTCGGCTGCCTGTCGCCCGAGCGTGTAACCTCCCCCGGGACCGCGCACGCTGGATACCAGTTCGCGTTTGCGCAGCCGGGAGAACAACTGCTCGAGATACGAGAGGGAAATCCCCTGTCGCTGGGCGATAGCGGAGAGGGTAATCGGCCCCTCGCCGTAGTGAATCGCCAGATCCAGCATGGCGGTGACGGCATATCGGCCTTTGGTGGTCAGTCGCACAGTAGTTCGCTCCGGCGCCTCAAGACGCCAGAAACTATACAATGCCTACTAATTTAGTCAAGTATTATCGACCACTCGCGTGGTTCAGTCTTTATCTGGGGAATCACCATCATCCATATGAATTCTATGTAATTCTTCGGCGGTGGAAACGATTTCGCAGGAATCTATATCCGGCAACTCCTCCGTCGAGTCGGGATATCCGAGTTCTTTCAACGCTTCGCACATACGCTGCATTTTCGTATCCATGACGTGGATGTGATCGAGCATGCAGTTAATGGCGTGTGCCACGGGGTCCGGCGCGTCATTGGTCGCGCCATAGGCGTCAAAGCCCATCTTGCTCGCCATCTTTTCCCGGTGCTCCTCGGGACGCTTTCCCTCGATCAGTTTGCCGGGTACCCCGATCACGGTCGCGCCCGCGGGCACGTTCTTGACCACCACCGCATTGGATCCGATGCGTGCGCCGTCGGCTACGTCGATGGGGCCCAGTACCTTGGCGCCGGCGCCGACCACCACGTCATTCCCGAGGGTCGGATGCCGTTTACCCTTTTGCCAGCTGGTGCCGCCCAGGGTCACCCCATGGTACAGCGTACAATCGTCGCCGATCACGGCCGTTTCTCCAATGACCACGCCCATGCCGTGATCGATGAAGAAGCGTCGACCAATCCTGGCGCCAGGGTGAATTTCGATGCCGGTGATGAGACGCGCCACGTTCGACAGGACCCTTGCCAGCCACTTCAAATTACTCCGCCATAGCGCATGCGCGCCGCGATGCATCATGACCGCATGCACCCCCGGGTAGGTAGTCATCACCTCCCAGGTCGTGCGCGCCGCCGGATCTCTTTCGAATACCGCCTGGATATCCTCGCGGATACGCTCAAACATTTTTACACCTGAAGTTAAGTGTGAATCTAGTTCGAGACAAGATTAGCGTACCGCGCGAATCAAAAGCATTCTTTTTCCCGTCCGCAACGCGGTGCGTATTGCGCTACTCGACGGCAATACGCAGTGTCACGAATGGTTCGCCCGGTGCCCCCGGCCACCGAATGTCGGCCAGTTTCATTCAACGCCGCATGGATTTGCGTCCCTGCGCTGCGCTGAGTATGCCTCGGAGAATATTCACATCCTTGGGGTCGAGTTCCGCGCGGTGAAACAATCGCCGCAGCCGACGCATCAGCTTCACGGAACGCTGCGGGTCGGTAAAGCCGATATCGCCGAGCGTCTGGAGCAGATGCTCGAACAGACCTTGCATCTGCTCTGCTGTGGCCCGTTCGTCGCGCGCATCCGACATTGCCCCTGGGGCCGAGTATGCCGTGCTCGCGGCATAAATTTCATAAGTCACCACCTGCACCGCCATGGCGATATTCAGCGAACTGTAGGCCGGATTGGAGGGGATGTTGACCAGGTAGCGGCAGCGCGCCAGTTCGTCATTGGTCAAACCGGCCTTTTCGCGGCCGAACACCACCGCCACGGACGCGCTGTACGCCGCACGCAGCACGGCTTGCGCACACGGCTTGGGTTCCAACTGAGGCCATTCGACCCTGCGTAACCGCGCGCTGGCGCCCACTACCAGCTCACAGTCGGCAATTGCGGCATCCAGATCCCCGACGACACGCGTGTGCTGCAGGATTTCATCGGCGCCGGAGGCCCGCGCCGTCGCCTCCGCGCTGGGAAACACCTTGGGCCGAACCAGCACCAACTGCGACAGGCACATGTTCTTCATCGCGCGCGCTACCGCACCGATGTTTCCCGGATGCGAGGTCTCGACCAGTACGACACGGATATTCTGCAGCATGACGCGCGCAAGGTTACGGCAGTTCACCCCGCAATGTCACCGCTTGGCGCTTTGATCGTGCCTAAGAACGCAGCATATCAACCGGCTTGCTCTCCGTACGCGGCGCGATGCAATACGGCCCACGGCCGCGTGCTACGCCGCCGGGAGGAGACGCGACCGCATCCTTTTCCCTTTCGCCCGGCACAGTCATCCGTTATTCTTCGCGCGCCATGAACCCCACAACGAACATCGCGGTACGTGCGGCCCGACAAGCCGGGCAAGTGATCCTGCGCGCCCACAATCGCCTCGACACACTCAACGTGCAGGAAAAACAGACGAACGACTATGTCAGCGATGCAGACCGGGACGCGGAGAAGGCGATCATCAACACCATCAAGAAAGCCTACCCGGAACACGGTTTTCTTGCCGAGGAAAGTGGGCGCCGCGGGGGCGGAGACTTCCAGTGGATCATCGACCCGCTAGACGGTACGACCAATTTTCTGCACGGCCTGCCGCAGTTCGCCGTGTCTATTGCCTTGAAACACCGCGACCAGTTGATGACGGCAGTGATCTACGACCCCATGCGCGAAGAACTTTACACCGCAGAGCGGGGTAACGGCGCCTACCTGAACGACAGACGCATCCGCGCAACAGCGCACCGAGGGCTGGACGGCGCATTGATCGGGACGGGCATCCCCTTCCGCGACCAGCGGCACCTCGATGCCTACCTGGGCATGTTGAAGGCGTTGATCAAGGATACCGCCGGCATCCGCCGACCTGGGTCGGCGGCCCTGGATTTCGCCTATGTGGCGGCGGGCAGGATCGATGGGTTCTGGGAGTTCGGACTGGCCCCCTGGGATTTTGCGGCCGGTGCGTTGCTGGTGCGTGAGGCGGGAGGTGTCGTGTCCGACCTGTCCGGAGGTGATCGCTTTTTCGAAACCGGAAATGTGGTCGCCGGTGGACTGCGCGTGCACCAGGAAATCCTAAAAAAAATCCGGCCCTTCCTGTACGACCAGCTCAGTGCCTGAAGCCGTCGGGCGCGTCATTGGCAGACTGTCTGGGTCTGTGCTATACGTCGGGCATCGATAAGAGCAAAAACCGACTCTGCGAGGAATGGCATGAAAAAGTATCTGACGTCGGTGCTCGCACCTCCCGTGGGTGCGTGTCGATACGGGTGCGGAACGCATTGCGCCGCACCGATCACGGTGTTTTGGTTATTCGGTTTGTTCAGTATCGTGTACGGTTTTTTCGGCGGACCCACGGGGGCGTCAGGTGTCAGCTGGGCGACCATCCTGCTGGGTGTGGCGATGTGGGCAATCGCCGCGATTTGGAATCTACTGACCCTGCACGGCTTGGCGGCTGCTCGATGCGACCCCAAGCGCAGCCCGCAGGTTCACCAGCCCACCACCCGCCGCACCGCGGCGGATCGTTTCGAAGAAATCGAAAAGGCGCATTGAACGGTGCGTTCCGGACTTCGGCAAAGGCCCTCGGGCCAAATCGCGCAGCCTACTCGGTAACCGCCAGGCCCGAAACGTCGATGTAGACGTTGTATTCGCTGACCAAGCCCTCTTTTGTTTTAAAAATGTGCGCCACCGGTACGGTTAATTCGGAGCCGTCCGTACGCTGGTAAGTCACTTCTCCCCGACAAATGGTCACATCTTCCAGGTCCCAGCGTTCGGCCAGAGTGTGGCGCAACTCGACGACTTGGGAAAAGAAATTGCCGACCACTTTTGTGATCTCGTCATGACCCTCCACGACCGGGCGATTACCAAATCTCAGACGACAGTCCGGGGTGAGGAATCCCAGGTAGGTGCCAAGGTCTTTTCGATCGATTGCCGTAAACAACGCGTCCAACGCCAGAGGCTGCGGCATAAATCCCCCTTTCAGGTATTATCTGGTCAGTCTTTAAGAATAGTCAGCTTCTGGCGCCTACTTCCACATTCAATTTAACTTACTGAATTACAAATGGAATATTTGATCTCAATGGGATCGGCAGCGATCGACTGTCCACAGATACCGATGACGACGAAACTGATGTGAATGAACTCGAACACCTGATCAACCGCCTCGAGACGCTCATGGACCGTGTGGAGCGACTCGTGCCCGCACCGCCCCTCAACACGGATTGGGCCTACGATGCTTACCGTTGGCGTCACGCCTCGATCGGCGGCTGGATCGAACCCGTCCCCTACCCGCACCAGGTCCGGCTAGACGACTTGCGCTGCATGGACGGCCAGAAGGCCGAGTTGGTACGCAACACCCGACAGTTCATGCAGAACAAACCCGCCAACAATGCCCTGCTGTGGGGCTCGCGCGGCACCGGCAAATCCACCTTGATCAAAGCGGTTTTCAATGCGTTTGCGACGCAGGGTCTGCGGTTGATCGAGGTTGAGGCCGCGCACCTGGTGCAACTGCCTGATATCGCAGCGCGCTTACGGCCACGCTCCGATCGGTTCATCATCTTCTGCGACGACCTGTCGTTCGAGGCGGACGATCCGGGTTACAAATCTCTCAAAGCGGTCCTCGAAGGCAGCGTAGCGGCGCCGCCGGACAACGTACTGGTATACGCCACGTCCAATCGCCGTCATCTGTTGCCGGAATTCCAGAGCGAAAACCAAGCGGCGCGCTTCGTCGGCGGCGAACTGCACCAAGGGGAGGCCGTCGAGGAGAAGATTTCCCTGTCGGAGCGGTTCGGCCTGTGGCTGTCTTTCTATCCGTTTACGCAGGACCAGTACCTCGAGATCTGCGATCACTGGCTGCGGACCCTGGGCATTGCCGACACGCAGCACGACGAGGTCCGCAAAGCGGCTTTACAATGGGCGCTGCAACGAGGTTCGCGTAGCGGTCGTGTCGCGCGCCAGTTCGCCTTGGATCGTGTCGGGCGCCAATAAGGCTCCGACTCCAATGGCACCCGTTCAACAAAACCAAGCGCAGTCGCTTAGCGGACACCAACGTCAAGGCAGGAGGAGCATACCAGGGGATTGAATATTAAAGACTTGTTAATCTGGTCACCGACGTTCGAGTTCGGGGGACGTATCCCAGACCGGATTGTCATTGACACGGGCAACGCCTTTGTCGAACGCTACCCAGAGCACATCAATGCCTGGAAACTCGAGACCGGGACCAACGGTATGGCTGGCAAGAAAGCGTTCCAGGCCTTTTGAGGCGAATAGAAACAGTACGATGGAATGCGCCACCACCACGATCCAGGCATCTATCGGAGACAATGGCATGAGCCCCTAGCCTGCATGTGGCACCAGTATCCGGGATGATCGCGCCCAGGAGAAAGAGCTGTTGCGTCCCTGTGAACGCGAAGGCGTCCGCGACCGAAAAGGGATTGGCCTGCAAGGGAGACCCCCATCACCTCGGCGATGTTGTTCGCGCCGAGACTTTAGGCACCGATGGCGCCGGCCAGGATCAGACCGCTGCGGTGGCGGCGATATCGAGATTTTCGTTTATTCAGAGCGACGGGATGCCCGAAAGCTGGTCAAGGTGACCATGCTGTTTTCTATACTTCCTCGATACCCCGCGACTTGAGATGGCTTATGATCGTCGGGTCGCTTCTGTTTTTTGACGTGGCCGCCTTCATGAATATCACCACGCCATCGATATCGCGAATAATACCCCTGAGTCTGTTGCCGTCCTCAACGGATTCGCTGATAGAAGCGAACGCATGGTCCATCAGGCTTTTGTCGTGGCGCGCTATGCCGATGGCGTAGGCGAGATAGCAGGCAAGCCCGGGATGATGCGAATCGATTTGTTCATCAAATGCCGACCACACGCGCAACCAGTGCTGCCACTCTAGGTCGGAGAGCTTCCGCCCATCGAGATGCAAATACAGCGTCGCAGTCACTAACTGCTCTTTCCAGTCCCAGTCCGGCGATTTCTCCTTGCGCCGCGCCAAAGTTACAGCGCGTTCGTGAAATTCCAGGCAGCGCCCGCACTGGTAATAACAGGCGAGCGCGAAAGCTATGTATTCGCGCTCAAGCAATGTCAATGCAAAGGGCTCGGATTCGCCAGGCACACCGTGAAATACCAGCTGATGCAACTCATTGAGCACATCATTGAATGCCCACCCGAGTAACGGTGATTTGATTTTTACCATGCTCTTATCTCAAACCTCTTGAATGTGCAGTCGTCCAGGGTGACAGCGCCGAAAAATCAAACACGGCGATAAGTACGGTAGAATTTCGCTCGCTCTACAAGTCCTGCGCATCATCGCCCGATTGGTATGACACCAAATCCTCACTCTGGTTTTCGCTACCCGACCGCGATCACCAGCCATGTCGCGTCGCTCGCGGGTTAGCATCATATCGTATGGCGAGCCGTCGACCAGGACGGCGACGTTCTTGGTGCTTTGGTCCAGCGCTGCCGTAATTGTTAAATCATTGGGTATTCCGTATTCGAGCGTTCGGCGCGCGGTCAGCGATTACCTGCGAATGATGATCAACGACAACGAGATTCTTGTGTAGTCGACGATGAACTTGACAACGCCTCCCTCTACGCAGCGCACGGACACAAAAAAACCCCGCCGCAGGGCGGGGCTCTTTCTCGCGGCGCCAGACGCCTCGATTTACTGGGATACGACGTTGGTCGCGCTGGGGCCTTTCGGACCTTGCTCTACGTCGAACGAGACGGTTTGTCCTTCTGCGAGCGACTTGAAGCCGCCGCCTTGAATGGCGCTGTGATGGACGAAGACGTCTTTAGCCCCGTCGGAAGGTGCGATGAAGCCGAAGCCTTTTTCGTCGCTGAACCACTTAACTGTACCTGTAGCCATTTCGGTTACCTCTGTAGAAATCGAACGTGTGTATATGCAGACATTTGTCAAAAGATAGCGGAAGGGTCTGCCACGCACTACGGGAAGAGGGACTACCGAATAACAATAACGAGCTACTGCAATAGCACGTACATTACTGAATACCCGACTTTGGTGCAAGGTCTTTGTAGCGGGGGCATCTCCTCCGACGGTGGTTGCCATGGTCCGCACAGATCATCATGGCAACAGGATCCGCATGGGGGGCTGTTTCGAGAATCGTGTCGTTCCCCGAAGAAGACGATACAACCGAGCTATCCGCTAACTGCACATGGGGTGGACGAGTTAGGTCGCCGTACGGCGTGCCGGCGGCACGGTCGCGCTTCAGAATCGGGAGTAAAAAATGCACCAGATCTCTGATGGCGTACTAACGGCGAATAGGAGCCGGCGTGCGGTGCTGCAGACGCTGGGTTGGCCTGGGCGCAGTTTCATCTGAAGTCGATCATGTCGCGTCCGGCGGTAACCTGCGTAATCCCGGCGACCGCCAATCCGAAGCAACGGACCGACAACATCGCGGCGTTCCAAGAGTGGCGTACCGCCTTGCCAGAGATTGGTGGAGCCGGGGATCTCCGTCAGTATGATGCCGCATAGCACAAGGTTTTTATTGTCGAGGATGAATTGCTCGAAGATGAGCGCATCCAAGGCGCAGCCGTCATAGATGTCGCGCACTATGTATACATTTTACGGCGGGTCAGCGCTCGCACGACTGTTCTACGCATCGCTCGTGCACATTTTCGCCACGTCAAGTCATTCGCGTCCCCGCCGCGGCTAAATTACCCGTTGCGCGACAAGACGCCGGACGACTGCAGGCTCTGCACCATGATGCGACGCCGTACGAAGGGGATACGGAACAAGATCAGGGCAAAGTACACCGCCGCATAAAAAAGTGGCTCGGCCACATCCGCTTTTACCAGCCACACAAAGTGCACAAGAACCAACGCCGCACTGAGGTAGACCAGACGATGCAGGGTCTGCCACCGCCGCCCCAGGCGCCGCATCATCGATTTCGTCGAGGTGACGGCAAGCGGTATCAAAATCACAAAGGCGGTGAATCCGACCGTCACGTAAGGACGCTTGGCGATATCCTCGAGCACAGCGTCCCACCGCAGTCCCTGGTCGAGCCAGACCCACGTCAGAAAATGCAGGCACGCATAAAAGAAGGCATACAACCCCAGCATGCGCCGCAACGACTGCAGCCGGTTCCAGCCGGTCAGGCGCCGCAACGGGGAAACCGCCAGGGTCAGCAAGAGCAAGCGTAGCGACCACAACCCGGTCTCGTGCGTCACCGTTTCCAGCGGGTTGGCGCCCAGGTCGTTGACGATGATGCCATGGGCCAACAGCAACGCCGGCACGAGGCACAACCCGAACACGACGGGTTTAACCATCCTCAGCAGGCCGAAACCACGGAACACGGCTGGCATCAGAAGAAACGCGCCAGGTCCATACCCCGATAAAGATCGGCCACCTCATCCGCATAACCGTTGAACATTTCGGTGGGCTGTTCGTCTTCGAACAGACCCGCGCCGATAATCCGATGGCGCTTCTGGCTCCAGCGCGGATGATCGACGTGCGGGTTCACATTCGCATAAAACCCGTACTCGTCCGGGGCCAGTTTCCACCAACTGGTCTCGGGAATGGACTCGGTGAAACGGATCTTCACGATCGACTTACCGCTCTTGAAGCCGTATTTCCAGGGCACGACCAGCCGCAACGGCGCCCCGTTCTGGTTGGGCAGAAATTCGCCGAACACGCCCGTCGCAAGGATCGTGAGCGGATGCATCGCCTCGTCGATACGCAGTCCCTCCCGATAGGGCCAGTCGATCAGTTCGCGGCGCTGGCCGGGCATCTGCTTGGGGTCGTGCAGCGTGACGAACTCGACGTACTTCGCTCTCGAGGTCGGCTTGAAGCGCTTCAGCAGGTCCGCCAGGGGGAAGCCCACCCACGGCACGACCATGGCCCAGGCCTCCACGCAGCGCAGGCGATAGATGCGCTCCTCCTGCACGAATCCCGACAGGATGTCTTCTATGCCGATCTCACCCGGCGCTTCGCATTCGCCCTCGACACTGACCGTCCAGGGGCGCGTCTGCAGTGAACCGGCGCGCCGCGCCGGATCCCGCTTGTCGGTACCGAACTCGTAGAAATTGTTGTAACCGGTTACGTGTTCGTATTCGGTGGGCTGCAGCGAGGTGCCGATATCCGATTTGACCACCCCTGGAATCGGGTCTTGGCGTGGCAACGGCACCGTCTCTATTTCCGTTTTCTTGGGCTTTGACTGAAACGGCCAGAAGGCACCGGCGGTGACCGCCAGACCACCCGCTCCCACGCCAAGCAGGGCTGCTTTTTTCAGGAAATCACGTCGCTTGTTCCAGGTTTCGCGATTACTTATCTGTGAGGATTTGATTTCGTCCGGTTTCTTGATCAACACCCAGCCAACTCCAAACTGTCGTCTATCCCCTTATGACCGGCCCCAGGCTGGGTTTGTTTCGGTATGCGTGACAACGAGACGGGCGAACCCGTCTCGTTGCAGAATAGATTGATCAGTAATAGTAGCGTGGGGTTTCGTAGGCTTCCCGTTCCTTACCTTCCACGACCGGCTTGACGAACAGTTCCACGCGGCGGTTCAACTGGCGCCCCGCTTCGGTCGCGTTGGAGTCACGCGGCTCGCGTTCACCGCGGCCCTCTGACCGCAACCGGCCCTGCGGGACGCCCCGGCTGGCAAGATAGTTGGCCACGCTCGACGCACGACGCTCCGACAGCTGCTGGTTGTGTTGGGCCGAACCGGTGCTGTCGGTATGACCGACGATGGTCAGCTGGGTTTTGCCATAGCGGTTGAGCACGTTGGCAATCTTGTCCATGGTGCTGTGGAAGGTGCCCTTGATCTCGGACGAATCCACG
>CBDUNM010000083.1:0-21513 GCA_965368585.1 uncultured Chromatiales bacterium
CGGCTTGACCCGAGGATGCACTTATCGTGCTGTCCAATTTTCGGGGGCCACTTCTACCCAAGCGATGTTATCCCAGATGTTGAACGGGAAAAAAGCATCGAACTTATCGTCATGGGCACGGTGGCACGAACCGGCATACCCGGCCTGCTGATCGGCAATACGGCGGAGAGTGTTCTAAGCCAAGTGGGTTGTTCTGTCATCGCGGTTAAGCCCGATGGATTCGTCAGTCCGGTTGCGGTGGGCATTTAGTATGAATCACCATGATGCGGTCACCATCGCGGCCTTGATGGCATAATCCCATAGCCCGGGAGGCTGTTGGGTTCTGTAGGGAAGCTGCTGCTGTTGAACTGGTTGATCGACTTGGGCCTGCCTTTCAGTATGCAACCATCGTTCATCGTGCTGCCGATCGCAGCGTTCTTCGCACTAAGCATTGCGGTTACAGCGCGTAACGCCAAGAAGTGTAGGTAAGAAGATAATGTGACAAAAACAGGTAACCAGCAGTCGGTTACAGGTAAGAGCACACATGCGAGTGATCAGTTAACGCGAACTCCCCGCAGATCAGAAATGAGTAAACTTCGGTGGTTGATTCGGCGTTAGATCCGCAACTTCGCCTGCATTTCACGCAGCGGCGTGTGAAGAAAGGGACCTTGCGCATATTGTGGAACAGGCCGCGCAGACACGGTTGTGCGACCTGACAACACGATAGCTCGTGAAACAAAACCGGAAGCTGTCGCCTGAATTTGTCATCGCCTTGATCAAGGCCGCTTTATCGGACGGCCTGGGGTGCGCCCGAGATCGTCCTGTGAACTAACGAGAATAGCCAATATGGATACTTTACTTTCAAGGCATTGGCACCATTTGCCGCGAGACGAGGTCGCAACGCTTCTGGAGTCGGACGCCGCTAAAGGACTCGATATTTTTGAGGTGGCGCACCGGCAGAAGCATTTCGGTCCGAATCGCCTCGCGCTGAAGAAAGGTCAAAACCCCCTGGTTTTATTCCTGCTGCAATTTAATCAACCGCTTGTCTATATCCTGTTGGGCGCGACTATGGTCACCTTCGCGCTACAAGAATGGGTTGACAGTGGTGTCATCTTCGGTGTCGTGCTGGTTAATGCGGTCATCGGTTTTATCCAAGAATCCAAGGCGTTAAAGGCCATCGAGGCACTTGCAAGCAGCATGGAAGGTGTGGCGACAGTGATGCGGGCAGGAAAAAAGGAAAAAATCGCCGCCTTTGACCTGGTTCCCGGGGATCTGGTGCTGCTGCAGTCCGGGGATAAGGTGCCTGCGGATTTGCGCTTGTTGCGATCCCGGGAACTGCAGATCGATGAATCGGCGTTGACCGGCGAGTCTGCCCCGGTTCAAAAACAACCGGAACGGCTGGCCCAGGAAACGGTACTCGCTGATCGTAGCAATATGGCTTACTCGTCCACGCTGGTTACCTATGGTACCGGTGCAGGGATTGCTATCGCGACGGGTGACGGCACGGAGATCGGACAGATCAATGAGCTGATTGCCAGCGCCGATACGCTGGCCACTCCTTTGACGAAGAAGATCACGCACTTCAGCGGGGTCTTGCTGTGGATCATCTTGGCCCTTTCAAGCTTGACTTTGCTGGCGGGCTGGTGGCACGGGGCGCCGCTGCTCGACAACTTCATGGCGGCCGTGGCACTGGCAGTCGGTGCGATACCGGAGGGATTGCCAGCGGCGATGACCATCATGCTGGCGATTGGCGTGGGCAAGATGGCTCGCCGTCACGCAATTATCCGAAAAATGCCGGCGGTTGAAACCCTGGGCAGCACAACCGTTATCTGTTCCGACAAGACTGGAACCCTGACCCAGAATCAGATGACGGTGCAGCAGGTCTTTACCGGCGGTTCGTGTTTCGAGTTCTCAGGCGTGGGCTACGCGCCGCTGGGGGAGGTCTTTCTTGGTGGGGCCGTGATCGAGACACCGTCATATCCCGCCCTCGTAGAGTGTCTGAAGGCGGGTATGTTGTGCAACGACTCACGCCTGGTCGACAAGGGTGGGCAGTGGGGAATAGAAGGCGACCCGACGGAGGTCGCGTTGATCACCGCTGCGGCGAAGGCGGGGTTGTCGCGAGAGCTGATTGAGCAGGATGCCCCACGTGTGGATACCTTGCCGTTCGAATCTCAGCATCAGTACATGGCGACGCTGCACGAAGTGGCAGCAGAGTCGGCGTCTGTCATTTATCTGAAAGGTTCTGTCGAAAGCGTATTGTCCCGTTGCAGCGAAGCCTGCGGGGCGAGTCTTGAAGTCGAACCGATTGAAAAGCATCGCATCCAGGGCCAGGTCGAGGAGATGGCTGCAAGTGGCCTGCGGGTGCTGGCCTTGGCGCGCAAGACGGTGCCTGCTGGCAGTCAGTCAGTCACACATTCTGACGTCTTCGAGGGGCTTACCTTTCTCGGTTTTCAGGCGATGATGGATCCCCCGCGGCCGGAAGCGACCGCGGCCGTCAGTGCCTGCCAGAGGGCTGGCATCCACGTCAAGATGATTACCGGTGACCACGTGGTGACTGCGGCAGCCATTGCCCGGCAGATAGGCCTCCGTGGTGGCGCTGAAAACGATTCAGACAGTTTCGCGATCAACGGCCATATGCTTTCGCAGATGACCGATCATGAGCTGCTTGACATTGCTCAGCGTGCAGCCGTGTTCGCGCGCGTCTCCCCCGAACAAAAGCTGCGACTGGTCGAGGCGCTACAGGCCAGCGGTCACGTGGTGGCGATGACCGGCGACGGGGTCAACGATGCACCCGCGCTGAAGCAGGCCAATATCGGTGTTGCCATGGGGATCGGCGGCACCGAGGTAGCCAAAGAGGCGGCGGACATGGTGCTCACGGATGACAACTTTGCAACCATCGAGGCGGCGGTCGAGGAAGGCCGTGCGGTATTTGACAACCTGGTCAAGTTCATCACCTGGACCCTGCCGACCAACATCGGTGAGGGGCTGGTGATCCTGGTCGCCGTGTTCGCCGGCGTCACGCTACCCATTACGCCGGTGCAGATTCTATGGATCAATATGACGACGGCAGTTTTGCTCGGCCTGACCTTGGCCTTCGAGGGCAAGGAGCCTGGCATCATGGCACGCCTGCCTCGACGTCCAGAGACACCGGTACTGACCCGGGAGCTCGGTTTTCGAATCGGGCTCGTGAGCCTGATGTTGGTGCTGGGTTCTTTCGGTTTTTTCGAATGGGCTTTGCTGCATGACGAGGGTGTAGACAAGGCGCGGACCGTCGCAGTCAATATGTTCGTTTTCGGTGAACTCTTCTATCTGTTCAATTGCCGATCGTTGCGTTACTCGATGTTCAGGGTCGGTGTTTTTTCCAATCGCTGGCTCATCCTTGGTGCGGCTGGTATGGTCTCGTTGCAATTATTGTTTACCTATGCTCCGGCAATGAATCGGTTGTTTGGAACGGCCCCGATCGGGGTCGTGGAATGGACTTTAATTCTGGCGGGAGGGTTGGCTATCTATCTGGTGGTCGGTGTGGAGAAGTGGCTGCGCCGTCGTGCCCGTAGCCGGATCGGCGGCTGAATGGGCATATTTCCCGACATCTTCACTGAAATGGCGGTGCTTCTGCTGCTGGCTGCCGCAGTGGGCGCCCTGGCTGTACGTCTGCGGCAACCGCTGATTGTTGCCTTTATTGCGGTCGGAATTCTGGTCGGGCCCTCGGTGCTGGGTTGGGTGAGCGCCAACGACCAAGTCGATCTGCTGGCCAAATTAGGCATCAGCTTGTTGCTGTTCGTCGTCGGACTCAAGCTGGACCTGCATATCATCCGGACTATGGGGTCCGTGGCGCTGGCGACGGGGCTTGGCCAAGTATCGTTTACCAGCATCATCGGATATCTCATTGCGCTAGCGTTAGGCATGGCGCCGCTTGCGGCGCTGTATGTGGCGGTCGCCTTAACCTTCTCCAGCACCATCATTATCGTCAAGCTGCTGTCGGATAAACGCGAAGTGGACACCCTGCACGGCCGCATCGCCCTGGGATTCCTGATCGTGCAGGATTTAGTCGTCGTGTTGGCCATGATCGGCCTCAATGCGCTGAGCGATACGAGCGGAGCCTCGGTGGTCCATGCGACGTTCGCCGTGCTGTTGAAGGGTGTCGCTTTTCTTGTGGTCATCGGACTGATCACCCGTTATGTCCTGCCGCGTCTGCTTCATTTGCTGTCGCGCTCCCAGGAACTGCTGGTGCTGTTCGGTATTGCCTGGGCTGTGGCGTTGGCGACTTTGGGCGTCATGCTGGGTTTCAGCAAGGAGGTGGGCGCCTTCGTCGCCGGCGTGTCATTGGCTTCCACGCCTTATCGGGATGCGCTGGGCGCGCGATTGGTCAGCCTGCGTGATTTCCTGCTGCTCTTCTTTTTTATCGACCTGGGGGCACGCCTCGACCTTGGACTGCTGGGCGCTCAACTCGTCGAGTCGTTGGTGTTCTCCTTATTTGTGCTGATCGGCAACCCGCTGATCGTGATGATCATCATGGGGGCGTTGGGCTACCGCAAGCGAACCGGTTTTTTGGCGGGGCTTACGGTGGCGCAAATCAGCGAATTTTCCTTGATTCTGGCGGCGTTGGGACTGAGCCTCGGTCATGTTGACGCTGAGACTGTGGGGTTGATCACCTTGGTGGGCCTCATCACTATCAGTGCCTCGACCTATATGATCATTTTTTCCCACCCGCTCTATGAATGGCTGGCGCCGTGGCTGACGGTATTTGAGCGCCGGCGACCCCATAGGGAGATCGATCAGGGCGTGGTGCCTGAGGACGGGGTTACCGGGATCATTCTTTTTGGTATGGGGCGCTACGGGTCAGGCATTGCTCAGGCACTGCGGGCGCGTGGGTGTCGGGTGCTGAGCGTCGATTATAATCCGGAACTGGTCCGTTCCGGAGACGCCATGGGTCACCCGGTGCTTTACGGCGATGCGGAAGATCCCGAGTTCATCGCGTCGCTGCCGCTTACCCGCATCCAGTGGGTCGTGAGCACAGCGCGCGAACGCCACGTTAATCAAACGCTGATCGATTCCCTGCGACACTTGGGCTATGCGGGCCGGATCGCCGTAACTGGCCACGGTCCGCGCGAGGTTGCCAGACTGGAACAGGCGGGCGCCGATCTGGTGATGGTGCCGTACGCGGATGCCGCTCGCGAGGCGGTCGACCGGCTTTTGGGGCCAGTTTCCCCAGTAATCCCGAGCTAGGCTGCTGGGGTGGACGGCGTACTTGTTACGGTATTTTGAGATACAGTGATCACTAGCAATACGAGGCTGAACAGATATTGTTTTATCGAGCTGGCAAATGAAATCAGTGAAGATAAAAGCGAGTTGGTCGACGGGCGTATCGCACGGCGTTTTGTTCTCGCTTATCTGGTTGATTCTCACCGATGGCGCCGCATCGTCCTCGTGGATCGGTGTGCCGGCAGTGTTGCTCACGTTGATCGCGAGTATTGTGTTATTCCCACCAGCGTCGCTGGTGTGGTATGAGCTTCTGAGATTCGTGCCCCTGTTACTCGTGCGCTCCCCGGTAGGTGGCATCGATGTGGCCTGGCACGCGTTTCATCCCGGCATGCCCACCGCCCCGGACGTCACCACCTATCCGCTGCGGTTGCCACCGGGATTTCTGCGGATACTCACGGTCAATACGGTCAGTCTGCTACCAGGCATTTTGAGCGCCGATCTCGGTACGAAGTGTTTGAATGTACACGCGCTCGACGCTCGGAAAGACATTTTTTCGGAACTTTTAGCAGTGGAATGAAGCGTGGCACGGATGTTCGGTACAACCGTGGGGATTTCTGACGGAGGTGAATGCAATGAAGAGATTTAAAGATATTCTCTGTGTGGTGGTGCCTGGAAAAGCGTGCAAGTCCGCCATCGAACGTGCCGTCACGCTGGCGGAGAACAATCAAGCCGACCTGACGGTCGTTGATGTCGCCCCTCGCGTCACGGCCGGAATAGGGATGCCTGAGGGTGGCCCTATCTCAGCCGATCTGCAGGCTGCCGTGGTAAGCACCCATGCGCAGGAGTTGGAAACCCTGGTCGATCCTTACCGGAAAAGAATAAAGATTCAAACCAAAATATTGGTAGGCACGCCTTTTCTGGAGATTATTCGTGAGGTTCTGCGCAAAGGAAGTGATCTGGTAATAAAAAATCCCGAAACGGCGGATTGGCTGGATCGGTTGTTCGGTAGCGACGATATGCACTTGTTGCGCAAGTGTCCCTGCCCTGTTTGGCTCGTCAAGCCCAAGGCAGCGGGACCGTATCGACGTGTCCTGGCTACGGTGGATGTCGACGAAAGCTACCCCGAGGATGAATTGGAAACACGACGAAAATTAAACCGCCAGGTCTTGGAGCTGGCCAGTTCTCTGGCGCTATCTGAGTTCGCCGAGCTGCACGTTGTGAGCGTCTGGAATCCCTTTGCTGAGGGCATCATGCACACCACCATGATGAGCACACCGGAAGAGGAGATCAATTCCTACGTCAATAAGACCCGGCGGCTACATGAAGAAAACCTGGACCAACTGATGAATAAAACAATCAGGAATCTGGGGAAGCAAGCCTCGAGATACATCGATCCAACAACCCATCTACTGAAGGGCTCGGCGCGCAAAGAGATCCCTGGCCTGGCTAAGCGGATCGAGGCCGATCTTGTTGTCATGGGGACCGTGGCTCGCACCGGTGTCTCCGGATTCATCATGGGTAATACCGCCGAGACAATTCTCAATCAGATCGATTGCTCTGTGCTTGCGATCAAGCCGCCTGGTTTCAAAACGCCGGTCACGCAGGAAGATTGAACCCGCGTGCAGATCCTTTACCTTGCATTGGCGGTGCTTCTGCGACTAAACCTCGGCGCCGGGATGTGGCGCTCCTTTGTTCCCTGTTAGCTGTGTCCCGCTTCAGCCGGTAGTGGAGTTGGGCTAGGCATTGCGCAGGCATGTAGCGACGACTCCGTTGTTCATTCTTGAAGTCAAGCAATTGCTGGATTTGTTTGGGTTGCTTCTCCTGGTTCTGATCGAGTTGATTGCGCTACTGGTCTCGGCGGTCGGCGCAGGACTGGCTTATGCCGTGTTGTCATTGCCGCCGGTCGCTACGGGACTAAAGGAAGCGGTCGCAGACCAATTGGCGCAGAGTGGGGTCAGCAATCCGGTGACCGCGGTTCTGCTCAGTTTCCGCGGCTACGACACATTACACGAAATGGGTGTACTGCTACTGGCGCCTGGTGGGCGTCTGGTCGCTGAGTTCGGCACCGTCGAGCCGAGCGGCCTTCCCGGGTGCCGTGTTGGATCATCTCACCCGGTTCTTGGCGCCGCTGATGATCCTGATAGCCGGCTAATTGCTTTGGGCTGGCGCCCATGCACCCGGCGGCGCTTTTCGGGCGGCGGCACTGGGCGCTGCCGGCGCGTTGCTGCCATGGGCGGGGTGGCGCCAGCCTGGGCCGCTGGCGGGCTGGCCGTTGCGCCTGACATTGGTCGTGAGCGTCGCGGAGTCGTTGGCGAGGGTCGATGATATCGCTGCAGCGCAGATGCATTGGGTGACGGTTGCCATAGCCTGTCTTGCCGTCCGCGGGCCGTTGCTGGCTGGTGTGGCCAGCCATAGTACCCATGGCTTTGGCACGTCGAAGACTACCGTGCAGCAATCCACGCAGGTGTCCACGGCAACGGCCCTACTGATGGCCGGTGGGCTGACGACAGCAGCCTTGCTGGCCGTGGCGTTCAACCTGGTCGCACTGTTATCTGCCGAGATCTGGCTCAACGCTATGATGATGTCTGTCGCCGCCATTGCGGCGTGGCTCTGAGAGTCAACGAACTTACCAAGCAGCCCACTAGTCTCGATCATTGGCCGACAACGACGGAGATTCCGGCGTTGCCGGGTCTGATCACGGCCGCGCTGGGCATGGGGGAATGAGCCTCGCGCTTCTTGCTCTGACGGTGGTGCCGGGGCTACAGTTACCGTTGGCCGGGACAATGACATTCAGTGCCGCGGCAGTACGACTTGCACCATAGGCGGATCTAACACGTACTGGTGGTCCTGGGCGAGGTCGCACTATTCGTCGCCTTGTTTCATGGCTCAAACCGTATCCGAACCGCGCGATTTAACGTTGCCTTATGCAAGGCAGTAACCATCGGGCATCCCGTGCTGCGTCATTGTGTTCAAAATCGCGCACGCAAGCGCAGCCTCCGTCTTCTGCGATGACATCGTGCGACAGCGCATCAGTCTTCCATCCTGACTGAGTGAACGGTACAAATGCAGGGGCCATACGGACGGACCCGAACAATGCAATCCGTAAATACAGTGGGGCGGTTTGGCGTCTGACTACGTGTAGCGATTTATCCCTTTGAGAAGGCGCCCCAAGAGGTCGGCGCCGGTTATGATCTTGCGTAAGTCCGGTGTCCAGACTAACACCACATCTTTCACCAGGGCACCATCGTGTGCCACGTCTTCGCTATCAGATAATTTCAGCCGTAACATGATATCGCCCAAAGGTTCGGTGTCGTCGAGGACCAGGATCGGGCGATGGCAATAACGATAAGGGTCAAAGGCTAGGTCAAGGTTGAGCAGTGCGGCTCGCAACAAGCCATCGGCGTCGACCACCAGGCGTGGGTGATCCTGCTCGTCCGTAAGCACGACCCAGGAATGACCGGAGCGGTTGAGTTGCTGCAGAAAAGGGTCATCCGGCACCCGCTCTATCGCGGGCATGACCGGCTGGTCGGCACTCATTGGCAAGCGGATAATACTGTCCTGGCTGATAATTTCACCCTCAGCACTGGCTGGCAGTTCGTCGATGGCGAGGAAGTTCAGCGCGCCCACACCTTCGACGACTGCGACCTCGGCTGTTTCCGATTCGATGTGCTTGCGAATCATGGCCCGCAGATCCTTTTCACGCATGTAATGGACGCCTTCCTTGCCCAACCAAAGGTCAAGGACCCAGGCGCAAGGCTTTGCCACCGGATATAGAAGCCATTGGTAAAACCGCAACAGCGGCGTCAGTCGCGAGGCCATCTGTTTGGCATGGCGCGAGAAATAGGCCTGGGGGCCGATTTCCCCGAACAGGGTGATCGCAATCGTGGAAAACAGAAAAGCGCTTATGCCAGCCAGCACGGAATCGGACAGCAAGGTCAACAGTACATTGATGGCGACATTGCCCCAGAGGATCGTGGTCAGCAAAAAGTTTGAATCCTCACGCATGGAGAGGATCTCTTCTGCCTGTTTGTCACCCTGGGCTGATTCAATCTCCAACTGCATCCGGCTGAGACTGAAGAAAGCCAGATTGAGGCCGGAAAAACAGGCCGACTGGCTGATACAGAATACGATTCCCAACCAAGTCAATAGATTCATCATTAGCTGAACACCTATTTTTTACAGAACCTATTCGTGCTGTGTTGATCGTCCCGACCCGCATTGTCGGTAAATAAAGACGCCTTCAAAAATCGGTTGCGCACCCGGCGATCTGCAGATGCGACAGCAACCGCCCCACGGGGTGTACGCGCCCAACAGTCGGCACCGGGGACGGGTGACATGGGGCAAGCGGGGTAGGGGGTCGGCATTCCACGACGGAGGATAGAGAAGGTTGCCTTAAGGAACAAGACTGTCTAGCCCACATGTTGCACCAGCCGATCGGGGACGGGCGCGAATGCATCGGCAGGGATGCGGCGCAAGTCCTGCTCGGGGCGCATTCTCGAACCTACAGTTTGTCCCCCGTCCCCGATCTATCCGGGCCCTCGCTGGTCCAGGCACGCTGGGACTTGCCCTTCACTCAGACCATAGCTGCGGCTATGGGTTTCCCTCCAGGGCGGCATCCAAACGCACCTGGCCCACGCGATCATCCCGGATACTGGTGCAACATGCAGGCAAAGTGTCCGCATTCGGCGATAAATAGCAATTCGACAGAAACATGATGAGTTTTCTTACCGCTGCTGACCGGGTCAGAATGTCCCGAATATTGTGCCTAGCGTGATCAGGATAACCAGTGCAATGATGGGTCCAGCTACGGCGACCATGAAGATGTCCAGATAAGAATGCCGATGGGTCAGCTTACAGATCGACAGCAAGGTGATGACGGCGCCGTTGTGAGGCAGCGCGTCGAGACCGCCGGTTGCGACTGAGGTGACACGGTGGAGCAGTTCCGGGCTGATGCCTGCCTCTCTTCCCAGCGTGAGATAGGTATCACCCAAGGTCTGGAGTGCAATGCTCATGCCGCCCGAGGCGGATCCGGTAATGCCGGCAAGCACGTTGACCGCGACGGCCAGTGATACCAGTGGGTTGTCAGGAGTTATACCAAGTACCGTATCCCGGATGGCACCAAAACCGGGCAGGGAAGCTATCACAGCTCCGAAACCCACCAGAGAGGCCGTGTTGAAAATAGGCAGCACCGATGCATTTGCGCCGTCGTCCAGACTGCGCTTGAACCCTTCCCGCAGCCGCTTGCTGACAACGACCAGATAGACGTTTGCCAGCAGCAGCGCACAGATGATCGCCCATATTCCTTTGACCGAGGCCATTGTGGTCGCACCATACTCGGGCAGGGCGAGATAAGTGGCATCCATTCGCGGGAAAAAAATACTCGACAGCAGGTAATTTACGATTACGACCATCAGGATGGGCGATACCGCGAGCCAGAACGACAGTGGCTGCGCGGTAACGTTTGGCGATTCGGTTGGCCCGACTTCCATCAGATCGTACCCCTCCCCTTGCGCGTGCTCCCGCAGCTCTCGCAATGGTGGGCGGGTCGCCTGCACGGCAAGCGTGTCGTATCCTTCCTCGGCATGCGCAGCCCGACGCGAGCGGTAGCTGAGCCAGCCAATACCAACCCCGAACATGATCAGGCCGGTGATGAAACCCAAACCCGGGGCGGCGAAAGGCGTCGTGTTGAAGTAAGGCATCGGGATCGCGTTCTGTATCGCCGGCGTTCCCGGTAATGCGGTCATGGTGAAGGTAAAGGCGCCCAGCGCAATCGTCGCAGGGATGAGCCTCTTGGGGAGATTCGCAGCGCGAAACATCGCTGTCGCGATCGGATAGACAGCGAAAGCGACGACGAATAGCGACACGCCGCCATAGGTGAGCAGCGCGCAGGCCAGCGCTATCGCAAGTATGGCATTGCGGGCGCCCAACAGATCCACAAAACGAGTTGAAATTGTGGTTGCTGCGCCGGAGTCCTCCATGAAACGCCCGAAGATCGCGCCCAGCAGAAATAGCGGGAAGTACAATGCAATGAATCGTCCGGCCGCCGGCATGAATATCTGCGTATAGCTTGCCACGATGGGTGAGCCAAGCTCGAAGACGACAGCCACCGCCGCCACCAGCGGAGCCAGAACCAGTACGCTGATGCCTCTATAGGCGAGATAAATCAGCAGGCTCAATGCAACAGCGATACCGGCGATGTTCATGAAAGCAAGTCTCCAAAACCATCGTCCGATATGTTGGCATAATCGTCCAGCAGTTCAATGGTGGAACGCTGCCCCAGACTCTGCCGGTTTTCTTCAAGCCAGGCATCAGCCGCCTGAAAACCGATATCGTGCAGTCGACTGATCAAACTCCACCCAGAACCGAGCTTGCTGGACGCGCCTAGCGGGCGCATTTCTTTCTGTGCCTCGATCCGATGCAGAAACAGCGTGTCAATCCGGGCGAACAGGGGGGCCTTGTAGCTATGGCCGGAATCCTCCTCTTCCTTGAGCAAGCGCTTGATCAGTGCGACCGTCCGCAACTCTTGATTTAAACTGCTGTTGAAACTGATTTCGTTGATCCTGTCGATGATGTCATGCGATGTGCGCGGAATGCCCGGACGCTCCACTGGATTTATCTGTACCAGGATCAAGTCGTGCGGTTCGCTTTCCGCAATCAGTGGCAGCAACGCCGGATTGGCTGCATAACCGCCATCCCAGTAGGCCTCGTTTTCAATCTCTACGGCGTGGAAGAGGAAGGGCAGGCAGGCAGACGCGAGCACAGCATCCAGGCTGATATCGGTGTTGCGGAAAATCCGGTTATTTCCCGTACTCACATTGGTTGCATTGACGAACACTTTTGGTTCTTCGAGGTTGTGTATCAGGTCGACATCGACATGCTTTGCCAGTAAATCGCGAAGTGGATTGATATTCCAGGGGTTGAGTTGGTAGGGAGAGATGAGCCGTGACATGACATCGAAAAACTTCAGCATTGGCGACCCGTTTGGCATCCATGGCTCAAACAGTGCATCCAATGGTGTTTGTTGCAACAGGCTGCGTGAACCGGCTCGGCTTATCGCTTTCCAAAAAGCGGTCAATGCTTCCCGCGCGCCCTGCCGGCCGCCAACACCAAAACCGGAGGCGAGCACGACCGCGTTCATTGCACCTGCGCTGGTCCCGCTCAGACCACCGATTCGAACGTCGGGGTCTGCAAGCAGTCGGTCCAGGACGCCCCAGGTAAAAGCTCCATGTGAGCCGCCTCCCTGGAGAGCCAGATCTATACTGTGTTCGGCCATGCAAGATTAACCTGTGGGTGGCGAATTGCTAATACTATACGCAACGACACGCAGTTAGCGGGATTGATCTCGATAGCAAGCTCTCCTACGCTAACGCCTATGAGAAGATCTACCGATGCTGTTCTTACAACTCGTCGTGGACGTCGCGCGGCTTGTCGGTTCTGGCGGTGCGAGGGCAATCGCTGCCGGTAGTCTGCTGATGAAGCAGCAATTGCTGGTGCTCAGTCGCGCCCGGCATTCGGTCACCGACCGTGTTCTGTTCGCCCTTTGGTCGCTGTTTTTGAGTCCTCAACGCATCGGCAGGGCGGCCGTCATTCTCAAGTCGTCGACCCTATTCCGATTCCACGCGGTGCTCGTCAAGCGCAAATTGTCGCTGCTCTATACACCCCGTAATAGGACGAAGCCCGGACCGCGAGGTCCGCCCGAGTAGTTGATCCGGGTCATCGTGAAGCTGAAACGGCGCAACCGGCGTTTCGGCTGCCCGAGGATCGCGCAGCAGATCGCCTATCCCTTCGGTGTAGCGATCGACAAGGATGTCGTGCGCCGCGAGCTCGAAAAGCACTACCATCCAGGTCCGGGCGGCGACAGCGGTCCGTCTTGACTGCCGGTCATCGGCCTCGCGAAGGACGGCCTCCGGAGCGTCGATCTGTTTCGTCGCAAATAGATTCGACTTCAAACGCACTGGGTACTGGTCGCCATGGTTCAGCGCACCCGACGGAAATTAGTATGTTAACCGCACGTGTGCGTCGATTTTTTGGCAGAGCTAGACGAGTGCGGTGCCGATTAGAAACATCGCCACAGCTGCCACGATCTGCACGGTGCGCAGCGTGTGACTTTGTGTCACACGACAGCGCTGGTTGTCTGAACGCAGTTATGTCGACCTGGCGGCGCCGTCCCGATTCCTGCCGGTGCCTGTAAGCCCCCAGGTCAGCGTGGCCTTGGGTCCGTCCCGGTCGGGCTGCGCTGGAGCGGTGGCGGCTTGGGCAGGCTTCACGCTGCCCAAGGAGCGCTTTGGGGAGTTGATCGTTGGTGCATCGATGCTTCGCAAGCTCGACAGCTACGCGCGCCAAAACGGCTTGGGCGTTATCCTGCGTGAGCTGGGCCGCATCGCGAGCGTACGCTGTGTATCCTTGACTGGCTGCAAAGCGTCGAATGGTCCCGCTGGCACGCCAGACCCAGACTGCGGTCGATACAGGTATTCGTGCCGATCACATTCCGGGTACACACAGCGATGGTATGACGGGTAGGTCTGTCGTCAGAGGAACCTGGATAGCGGGCATGGTCTTCAAGACCCAATTCCTGATGAGGTACTGGCGAGCGGATTTCCATCAAGGCCTGGACCCATCATAGGGATCCCGCTGAACGAGGCCGGAAATACGCACCCAGTCGAACCCTCACGCCAGACACGCGGTCAGCTTGCAAGCCGGGGAGAGTCCATGTAAACAAACCGCTAATCGTTCGGAACATCTTCGCGCACCAGTTTGTAGCCGCTTGACCTTACACTCTCAATCAATAAATCAACATTGTCGGCGGGGGCGCCAAGGATCTGCAGCGCTGCCCCTCCAAGACGCAAGCTCGCCTCGATGGCTTCCGGAAACGCCTGGGTCGCTCCGGCTGCAAGCAGTTGAGAGCTAGCTTCGAGGTCCCGTGCACGCACGATAACCGGTACGCGTGGGTAGTTGTCGCGCAGAAATGAGACTGCGCGCAACGCCATAGGGGGATGGTCGACGGCAATCACGACCAGCGAGGCCCGCTCTGCATGGGCGGCAGCGAGCAGTTCCGGGTCGGAGATATCGCCGTACAGAACATGTTCGCCAGCGGCCCGCGCCTGTGCGACGCGCGCCGGTCGGGTGTCAAAGGCGACATACGAAATGCCGCTCGTCTGCAGCAGCGTGGCTACGGTGTGTCCCATACGTCCATACCCGCCGATCAGTACCCGTGGCTCCGGCGAATCCAGCATGTTGCCGGGTACGTCTTGCCGTTTGCCGTGCCCGGACTCGAGCCAATTCGCCAGATTGTTACCAAAACGCACCAACAACGGGGTTACCAGCATACTGAGGGAGATAACACCCACGGCCATAACAAAGTCGGCCTGCTCGACCACGCCCAGCACCAAGGCAGATCCAAACAGGACGAAACCAAACTCGCCGGCCTGGGCCAGCGACGTGGTGATACGTATGGAGTCGCTTCGTGTATAACCGAAGGCGAGGGCCAGCGGAAACAATACGACCAGTTTGATGCCGATGAGGGCAGCGGTATGTCCGAAATATTCGAGTGGCCGCTCAGCCATTTCGCCGAGGTCGATGGACATGCCCACGGCAACGAAAAACAGGCTCATCAACAGTCCTTTGTAAGGCTCGACGAGCGCGCGAACCTGCACATTGTAACGTGACCCGGAAAGCAGCATGCCCATGATAAAAGCGCCCAGCGCCATGGATAGTCCTGCCTGGTGCATAGCCCAGGCGGCCAGAAAAACCGCCGTCAGCACCGCTAGCAGAAAGCCCTCGCGATTGCCATGGCCGGCCAGCCACTCCAAGGTATATGGAACGACTCGAAGGCCGAAGAGGCCCAGTAGGGCGAACATGCCGCCGAGGATGAGCAACTGCTCCCATAGCGGGATGCCAGTGGCAATGGGGGCCTTGCTGGACAACAGCGGCACCAAGGCGAGTAGCGGTACGACAGAAAGGTCCTGCATCAACAGGATCGCGAATGTGCCGGTGCCATGTTTGCTCGCAAGCTCGCCGCGCTCTTGTAGCAGTTGCATGACAAAGGCGGTGGAAGAAAGCGAGAGGGTGAGACCAATCAGCAGCGCTGTCTCCCAGGATTCAACGCCCGATGAGACATACGCTGTTATGGCGACACCAACCATCAATATTTGCAGTGACCCCAGACCGAACAGATCCCGGCGAAGCGACCACAGACGGTTTGGCTTCATTTCCAGGCCAAGCACAAAAAGCAATAGCACCACACCCAACTCAGCGAAATTGCGAACATCATCTACATGGGCGGTTACGTAGGGCCCCGGGGAGTGAGGGCCGACCACCACGCCCGCAACCAGCAATCCCAGTATCGAACCGAGACCGAGGTGACGAAAAAGCGCGACGGCCAACGACGTAACAGCCAGCAGCAGTAAGGCGGACACGATAAAATTATCCAGGTGCACGCTATTCTCGGTTTAATGAAAGTTTTGCCAATGATAGCAGTTGCCCAGCAGAGCCGGGTCCCCCCGGCACTGCTGGGCAGGCATTAGCGATTTGACAGTTCCAGCAATCTCACAGTAGCTCCCAAGCCGGGTAGCCTGATTCGCTGCCAAATAGGCCAAACTTGGGCGTATGGTGCAACAATTGGAACGAGTATTTTCAAGCCGCTTCACGGTAGTGGAAATTGAGCGTCCCGCCAAGGCGTTCGCGACATTTTACGGGATCATTGGTTGAGTGGGACATGGCAGATGGTTCCAGCAATCGATTACCCACACCTTGGTGGTTTCGTTCGCTATATGTGAATCGAATTTTCTAAGTGCTCGACGAAGAGATGCTTCGCCTAACAAGATCATTCGGTCAAGACATGCTTCGTTTACGCAACTCCGCTATGAATTGATGGAAGCGGGTGATCGCGTCGGTCGCACGTGCGTTGGCCGCCTGCGGGTCTGATGGTCCACAGTGATCGCGGCAGTCAATACGCCTCCGATCGTTACCAGAAAACCATCAAGGATCATGGTTTCATTGGTAGCATGAGCCGCAAGGGTAGTTGCTGGGATAATGGCCCCTCAGAGAGTTTCTTCCACACGCTAAAGACGGAGTTGACCTGTCGTCGGCGCTATCAGACCAGGCAGGACGCTAAGCACGAGATATTTGAATACATCGAGGTCTTCTTTAATCGCCAACGTCGTCACTCGACTTTCGGTTGACAAACGCCATTGGGCTACGAGCAAGAGAATCGAAAAGTCGCGTGATTTTTGTCCGGAAAAGTCTTGTCGTAGCGGTTCGCCGCGATACGGATTTCGTGGATGATCTCCCGACAGTCAGCGATCACGGCGCGGCACATCCTGCTGGGGAACCCAATTAGATGGCGGTACGCCTTGAAAATTTGTGTCAGATTGCATCGCGTGATTCTAGGGTGGTCTGTGGTTCATGAACGTTTGTACGAGAAGTACTTGGCTGGGGGCTGTACGGACGCAAGCCCACATGGAGTGCGGCCGCGGATCACCGGTGGTCGCCTTCCTTCGCTGCCGGCCGTCGAGAGCGAAGCGACGGCCGGAGTTTCCCCGTAGCGATTAGGGCGCACTGTTTTCTCCGGTCGCAAAGGGGCGGAGGAAAACGCTGTTTGTAGTTCCAGAACCACCGCAGCATCCTCGCCAGTTGTCAACGCTGGCGATAAATGCAGTCCTTCCTGATGCAGCTATGACCTCATCGCGGCTGAGTCCATCCGCAACGAGAGCCAGGGTCGCTGTTCGCGAAAGTGATCGCGACGAACCGACTGATTGCCCTGTGCACGCTTAGGTGTCGCGGGTTCAGCCGCCGCGATCGTCCTGGTCTGCGGGGGCGAGCGGCACATGCAGGTTCGGCTGGTCCGACAACATATCGACGTATGCCTTGCGGATTTCTGCGGTGGCGAAACAGATGGTCAGATTGCCGTTCACCACGCTGGGATGTCCCGGAATGCTTTAACACGCTGATGTCATCTGGGTAGTCGCCTGCCGCTGATGAGGCGATGCCAATGCGTAGATGCCTGTGCAGGCTGCGTCTCCATTCCCGAAATGCCGGCGCAAGACTCGGGATACGGCGATGATTGAAGGATCACTCTAGGCGTATGCCAGCGTAATAGCTCATCATAAAAACCGATTAAGAGAGACGCAGGTGCGCCAGCTAAGCGCCAAGGGAATAGGGTGCGGGTATCGGGCGGCACGGCCCTGTGCCCGTTGTCTCTGTCAGAGCTTGAGGTTCCCGTCGTGATGCGGAAGGCGCAGGTTCGTCATTGTCGCCAGGTATGTACGCTAGCGCACGGAACTCTTGCAGGATGACGCGTAAAGTACAACTGTTGCGCAACGCCTGTCACTTCGCGTCAGGTCGAAATCGCGAGTCGCCGATCCCGTCATACATCTTCTCGTAGGTGCGCGCCTCAAAGCAGATTTTTATCTGGCCCTTATTGGGAGTGTGAATAGATGAAATTGAACTTTTCGAACCCGAGCCGCAGTTTCGATGAGAGCAGCAATCGCGTCCGGTTCTGGGGATACGATCGTGCGATCGAGGTTTCGTTCTTCGTGGAGGTGGAAGCGCTGCGGCGACTGAGGCCGGAATCGGATGTGGCCGAAAAGGGATTTCTGAAGACGTTCGATGAGGTACGGGACCGGATTCACGAGGTTGCCGATAAGCTCTATGTTCGCGGTGGTCAGGGTAAAGGTAACTATGCTTATGTGCTGTCAGCGGTGGATTTCTAGAGCGCTTGGTCCATCTGGCGCGGACAGGTTCATACAAGGCATCCGCCGGTGACATGGTGCAATTCGGCAACGCAGCTCGCAGCCTGTTGTCACATCTTTTGTTTTTCTCAAACGGCGAGTCGATCGCGCATATGCCACTCGGCACCACTTCGGCTGCAGCGTGTTCGAGCATACCGAGGGCGGTGTCCATAGCGAGTTGTGGGTTTATATTGCGCGCGATGCGTCCGTCAGGTTTTCCACGCTGGATGCGCATCCAATCCGGCAGGCCACGCCGGTTGTCTGCAAGCGGTTAGGTCGAGTGGGTGCTGGGCGATTCGCCGCCGGGGTCTGCCATGCATGTCACCACCGAGATTGATTCCTACAGCGGCGCCATCTATGCGCGTAATCTCGACAACGGCGGATTTCCGGAGCGGGTCGGCTTCTTCGATGTGGACGATGCGCGTCGGACCGTCAGCTGCGACCGCGCTGAGTTCGTCGGCCGCGCTGGCAGTCTGGAGGATCCGGCGGCGCTGACCCGCACCCATCTGTCCGGGCGGATAGACAGCGGCTGGGGCCCCTACGCCGCGATCCAGTTGGGCTTCGATCTGGCAGACGGGCGGAAGGCGAGAACATCGAGCAGTACGCCCGGGACGACGCCTGGTATCGACGGGCCTGGTTCGGACGATGGCACGCCGCTGGGATCGGGAGTAACAGCGAATGGCGTATCGATTCGATTGCGCAGAGCTGGGCCGCGCTGTCCGGCGCGGGCGGTGTCGAACGCGTTCGCGTGGCCACGGGCGCGGTGGATGAACATCTGGTTCGCCGTGAGCACGCCCTTGTCCGGCTGCTCGATACCCCGTCTGACAAAAAGGACGTGGAACCTGGCTACGTCAAGGGCTACGTGCGGGGTGTGCGCGAGAACGGTGGCAGTTCACGCATGGCGCTATCTGGGCGGCCATGGCGTTTGCCACATTGGGCGAAAGCAGCCGCGCGTGGGAACCTCACCACCATGATCAATCCGGTCAACCATGCGAAATCACGAGAGGCCATCGCCATCTAAAAGGACGATCTCTATGCGATGGCTGCCGGTTATGAATACGTGGATCGCACAGCGATCGAGTTTCAGGAATACTTGCTTGGCGCGATCCGCCGGCACAGGGCGTGGATCAGGTTCGAGGTCAGATACAGCAGCACCATGATCGCAGCGAACACACTATGGCCGACAAGCCCGGCGACACCAAGAGGGTGGGGCGGGGGGCGATCAGGAACGATACCACCGCAATGGCTGCCAGCAGGGCCGCGCCATGGATCACACAGTTGGCGATTTCCTCGCTGAGGCTTTTGCGGACGTTCAGCCATCTGGTGCGCTGTTACAAGTTGGCGGATGCACGCCGGACTAATGAAGGTCTGTGGGAACCCTTTCCATGCAGCGGCAACGATACGCCAATGACGATCAAACCGACAACCCAGTTAATCAGGGGCATTTGGATTCTCCGCCAAGTGTATTGAGCTGCGGGCAGCGGATGATGGAATGACTCCGACTTGACCTGGTTTTCATTCTCCAACGCCGCAGCATGTGTGCCGTCTGTGCGGTAGGGCAACAGAAGAATAGCGACCGACGCGCGTGGAGCCGGTCGCTATTGAGTTTATCGATCGATTCGGGAAATTTTCGTTCCCTCAATGGTGAGTGCGGCCATTAAGCCTTGCTGGCTGAAGATAAAGGCATAGGCGTCATCCTTCAACGCGGATGTCGAAAGATTCTTCGCGACCCCTTCGTCAACCACGACAACGGTTGGGCCGACGCCAATTTCCCAGCCCTTAGTCTCTTCGATATATTTAACGGCCTTGTCCGACATCAGGAACACGGCATACCCGTACGATTGGGCGCCGATTTGCAGGCCCCAGGATCCAGTGACTGAATTGTAGTAGTCGATGACTTTCGAGCGCTTCATCAATACGCCTTCACCGTAGCTGCCGCCGAAAACGAGGCCGGCTTTAACCATATTCGGAAAAACCAGCACGGCCTTGGCGGTGTGCGACAAGGTCTCAGCAACAGGCTCGGCATTGTAGAGGGTCTGCAAGGCCTGCTGAGAATCCTTATCCAGGTCCTCCGCGGTCGCCGCGCTTGCCGGATTCATCACACTCGCCGCGACGATGGATACCGTCGTGAGCACGAATGCGAGCAGATTGTTTCGTCTACTGTACATGTCAATATTCCTTCTGTTGGGGGTATCGTCTGGATGGCGGATGGCGAGCGGCGGAATGCCTAGTCGAGCATCCTGAATTCTGTGATCGGGGCTTAGCTACACATTCAACACGCGCAACAAAAGCGGTCATCGTCTAAACGAGAACTTTGCAGGACTGCGACTTAAGGCTACTCGTATTGTCAAACCTGGTCTGTACGGTATCGTACACAGCGCCTTGATATTCTGCGTTCGAGCATGCTGCCAATACGCTCCCGGAAGGTTGCCTAACCGCACGCAGCTTCACGTGTCCTGAGAAAAGGGAAGCCTGTAGTGGTTTTGGGCCGTCGATGCCAGCGAAGATCTGGCGGAGCGTATCTTGGGTCCTGTTCTGTATGTCAGCCGGCATCTGCCCTGAACACGGTAACTCTCGACCCATGTGAGTGCGCTATGCGAAGAATGCATTGCATGAGGTGGGTAGTGCGCGGGAGGTATCCTTAGGTGACCGCACCCTGGGACGGTTGGACAGGGTAACCGTCGCGGCATCACTGCCTAAGGCGCAAGCATCAGAGAGGGAGACACCATGCTGGCAACCTTCTCCCGCCCTGCCTGCGCGGACATCACGATGTTCGGCGACGTGGCGGTCCACCTGCTCAAGACGATAGGCCACAGCGGGACGGTGCCCAGCGCGCTTGTTGCCGCCGATTTGCCGGCGCCACTCGAGCGGCTGGAGGCGGCGGTCGCGGCAGCGGGGGAGTCGTCTGCGCCGGGAGAAGCTTCACAGGCAGAAGACGAAGAGCCGGAGGTCAGTTTGCGTCGCCGCGCCTTGCCGTTGATCGAATTGCTCAAGGCCGCAGGGCGGCGATGGCCGAGTGCAACGTGATGTGGGACAGTAATCGGCAACATAACGCCGGCGCTTGACGGCCGACGCGAGGCGCAGACCACTTACCTGGGTCATTGGCACGGCCGTTGCGGCGTCGATGATGTGAGGCGCGCTCTAACCCAGGACCCGGGCGTAGGTGGCCCTGTCGACGGCATAGCACCCGCAGGATGCCGCTTCGAGGCCGTTGCGGTCGAGAATCGTGATATCACCGCGGCGATAGCTGATCAATTTGCGGCTCTGCAGGGCGCCGGCGGCCTTGGTGACGCCGACGCGGCGCACGCCCAGCATGAAGGCAAGGAATTCGTGGGTGATGTGAAAGTGGTCCGAGTGCGTCCGGTCGTGGGTCATCAGCAGCCAGCGCGCGAGACGCGCCTCGATCAGATGAAAGTGGGTGCAGGCCGCCGTTTGTGCGATCTGGCTCAGCAGCACGTAGAGATAGCGCTTCATGACGCGTTCCAGTGCGCGGTTTTGCCCAAGCTCACGGCGAAATGGCGCGGTATTCATGCGCAGCGCCGTTCCTTGGCCCTGCACCAGGGCGTGCAGGGGGGCGACATCTACGCCGAGGATCAGAGAGACG
>CBDUNM010000084.1:0-21498 GCA_965368585.1 uncultured Chromatiales bacterium
CGGGCGGCAATTCCGGAATCGCGACCTGTGGGTCGGGGTCCGCGGACCCCGCCGAGTTGCGAGAGACCTCGGGACGCGGGTCCGGTTCAGGCATCGGTTTGGTCGCTATTGCGGGTGCCTGAGCCGGGTGCATTTGCATGTCGGGCGTGGTCGGCGGTGTAAGATTCCCTTCCGCAGGCGAGTGTGGCAGAGGTGCTTCTTGAGCACGCGCGGCGATTCGGACCGGATGGGTTGCCCGTGTCCCGGTATTTATCTCCGGGGCCTGGTTTTCTGCCGAACCAAAGCTGACAGCGTCAATTCCAAGACGGATTAGGACATCGACCGCGTTCCGCGCTTTGGTCACCGGTTCGTACGGTGGGTTTATCACGTAAAGCGCTGCGCTTCCGGCCACTAACAATCCCAACCCGATCCCGAATCCTAAACGGTCGCGTCGTCGCCTGATCGAACTGCCAGCAGCAGGTCCTGCCACGGCGATCGGGTCTTCCATCACCTCAGCGGAGCTTGTCGTACTTGCCGGTGACGGCGTGGTCGCGAGCGCTTTGGGACTGACTTCGTCGAACTCGCGATTGTCTTTCAATGGTGCTTGAACCCGCTCGGGTAGTTCCAGCCCCTCGCTGTTCAATTCATCCTCGCCCGGGTCGAATGCGCCAGTCTGCTCGGTGGTCGACGGATCGATATCCCGGTCCTCCGCCGCCTGATCGATCATTTCGGCGGACACGCACGACTGCGATTCTAGACTCGCGATGAGCAGCGCGTTGCTGCACAGTGCGTTGATGCGTCCCGGAAAACCTTTTGAGTAGTGAGCAACGCGCACCACCGCCTCAGCTGAAAACAACTGACTGTCGTCACAACCGGCGGTGCGCAATTGATGATAGATGAAGGGGCCGACCTCGCGGTCGCTCAATGGACGCAGCTCGGCGTGTTCCGCTGCTGCGGATTTGAGACCCAGCGATTTGAGTTTGGACATCAGCGACGGCTGACCCGACAGAAGTATCTGGAACAGGCGAGTGCCGTGCTTCGCCACGCTCGAGAACTGGACCAGGTTCTCGATGGCCGTATCGGGTAGCGCATGCGCCTCATCCAGCAGGAGAACGGCAATTTCCTCCCTATTCGCAATGTATTCCGTGAAGGCCGGCCCGCGCTGCATGCTGCCCGGACTCCGGTCATTGAGCCCCACCTGCTCGCAGCAATCGTCGAGCAGCTCGTTGAAGGATGACACGGGATTGCAGAAGAAAAACACCCGGCAGCCGGAAGCCGTCAAATCGTCCACCATCCGGCGTAGAAGCAAGGTCTTGCCCGTACCGGACTCCCCGGTGAGTAGAAACAGACCCTTGCGCGCATGGATACCGGAGAACAGCCGCGAGTAGTTCTCCAACTGATGCGGGCTGGTGTAGAGAAATTTCTGATCAGGCGTTAGCTTGAACGGCTCATGAATGAAGCCGAATTCGGAGGCGAGCATACTCGTGACTGGACCTTGATTATTGCATTGGACGCCACCCGCGCCGCGATGGGCGCTCGACCGTCACTTACTTCGCCTGAGACTCCCTGGCCCTTGCGTCTGTCGGAGCGCGCCTGCATCGTGCTGTACGGCTGACGATGACACCGCCATCCATGGAACCTAGAGGCATACTACAGGCCGGGCCTGCCAGCGTAAAGTACCTAAAATACCTCTCTAAAACAACGGTTTACAACTTTCGTATGGTGAATTCCAGATCGCCGCGCGTATCGGAACGTGCATTCCTGTCGACACCTGCGCGAGTCTATCGACACAAGACGTGTTTGCTCCCGGACAGGATGTTTTGACCTGTCCTCCTCAATGTGGCTCTGTGATTGCTCAAACCTCAACAGCACCCACGCGCGTTGAGGTTGGACCGGTCAAAAATTCGTATCAGCCCGTATAGTGCACGAGGGCGGACGTACTGCTGAGGGTTTGGCACATGGCGCTCATGATTTTTCCATCACGACCAAGGTTGCAGCCTCGGATCGAGGCCTTCACGCCCAAGCTGAAGCGGATAAAGAAGCGCTCGAGTGGCAGCGCTCACGCGTCATGGCCAGCCTATTTGATTCGCCGACTTCGGGTTGCGGACAGACTGGTCGGCCGGGCGACCGGCCCCGACCAGTCCGCCGCTACGTCGTCAGCCACCCAATGCCGAATTGCCACCCGCCTGGTTGAACGAAAACCTCGAACCCGACGCCGCTCGGGACGCAAATACCCACGCATTGACCGTTCGGCCATTCAGTACGGCCAAACCCAATCGCGCTCCTCGGGCACGTCGATGCCGTAACGGTGCGCATAGTTGCGACCCATGTTGCCCCGTGGGGAGATCTCTCTGAGTTCGGTCACCAGCCTGGCGGCGGCGTCGAACAAATCTTCGGGTCGGTAACTCTTCATCCGGTTTTCGAGCTGCTGTAGATGTGCCGAATTGACGTGAATCCCGGACAGCGGCACCTCATGCGAACGCCAGAAGCCCGCCCCCTTCTCGCCGTCAACGCTCTCGGGCCCCGTCCAACCCTCGGGCGTGCGCAACACGATCATCGGCCATGCGCCCGCGTTGCTTTACCCGTGGCACGTGCTTCGTCCTGTGTGGCGCGTATCCGCTGTACACACTGGTCGAGCGTGGCGGCCATTTGCTGACGCATGGCCGCAGGATCGTCGCCCTCCGCAATAAGCGGTACCCAGCCGTATCCCCGCAGCCGATGTGCGAGTTCCTCTTCGGGGATGCGTGACAACAGGGTCGGGTTGTTTATCTTGTAGCCGTTCAAATGCGGTATCGGCTTGAGAAACTTGTTCTAGTGCCAGGAGGTCGCCAGCGGACCGGTTTCGGCCTCGCCGTCACCGCACTCTACTGCCTGGACAAGTCAACAATACTTGCCAGTACGACTTGTTTACCGTGGTCCATGAATGGATTTAATCCTACCTCTACCGGTATTCTGCGGCCGTCAGCGGTCAATGCCTCGAGTTTCAATCCTTGCCCCATCCTGCGTACCTCCGGATTCTTCAAGAATTCGGCCCGCATACGCGCATGCTGCTCGCGTTGGTCGAGCGGCAACAGGCTATCCACGGATAGACCCTCGAGGCGCCCATTTTCGTATCCGAGCATGGATGCCGCTCCAGGATTGGCCATGATGATGACGCCTTCTGCATCAACTACCACCAAACCGAAGCTACTTGCTTCCACTAACAGTCGAAAACGTTCCTCCAGTTCCTTGAGGCGCTCCATATGGCTTGCTCGCGCCAAGGCCTGGGCGACATTGATCGCCGCCCGCTTTTCTGTCACCAGCCCCCGCAAGAACAACAGAATCCCCCAAGTGTAACCAACCAACCCAAGAATCGCACCGAGCACGACGGGCATGCGAGTATCCTTTCGCAACTGCATCACCGTTTGGATCGATTTATGCGCGACCAGCTTGAGCGACAGCTCGCCCGAGTCAATAGGCGCCGTTCCGATGGCTTTGTTTGATCCCGAGAGGGCCTGGCGGCGTATCTCGGCATTCAGCGCAAGCTTCTCCCAGACCCAAAATCCATTGATCAATTCAACAGCGCCGGCGTCGGTCGCTGAGATCTGTTTCCAGGCGTCCGGATATCGCCCGGAGAATTCTACGTTCGCCGCCGCTTGGAACTCGATTTGTCCCTGTTGCTTCGGTGCGGTTAGCCAATAGCCATCCTTGTTCACCAGAAAATAGTCGGTGTCCGCGCTCTCGCCCCGCGCTACTTGGATGGCATCAAGCATGTAATTCATGGCTATGTTAATGACTAGGATGCCGCGCTTTTGTCCTGTGCTGTCAATGATCGGGGTGGCGACACGCAACGTGGGCCTAATCGGGGTCTCGATCTGGCCGTTTTCCATATTTAAGTCGAGACGAGAAATATAGACTTCACCGGGCCCGAGTGCGTCGGCAGCCTTGAAGTAGTACCGTTCGCTCTTGTCCTGTAGTTCCTCAGCATCCACCATGAAAAGACGATTCTGATCACGCGTGACGCGGACCCGCTCGAACCCAGTTTCGTCAAGCCAGCGAATCTGTTGATAATTGGGATTGCGTTTGGCCATCGTCATGAAGAGCGATTGCAAGGATTGCAGACCATGACTAGTCGGCGATTCCATGACCTGCTTGAACGCCTCTTCCTGTGCGAGGCTGAGTAGGTGGTTCAGCGAAATGGACACCTCGGCCGTCATAAAACCTGCCACGTGGCGCAGGCTGGCACGCTCAGTGGTGGTAATCTGCTCGAGTTGCGCATTTATGCGACTGTTGGTGAGCGCGAGCGTGATCGCAACAACGACGACTGCTACCGGTACGCTCAGGATGAGAAACTGACGAACTGGGAAGCGCACCCCGCGTGCGCTGATGGCGGGTTCGTGTTCGACGTTCATGAGCAACCTATCGACGATGAGCGAAACAAGCGTTTTCGCGGCTGCCTTGCGCGCTTGATCGGCAGGTATCAAGCAAAGTAACGCAGTTTTGAGAATGGGACTGTCGTGTCAAGACCGGTATAAACCTCATAGCTAAAGTGGATAAACGAACAGGCAACGTTGTTGCTCGAATTCCTTGTGATCTTACACTGTGGGGCGAAGTACGCCACCAAATCCGGCGACGCGGCGAGAAACGCGATCCGGTCGAAAACCAGCTGGATACCGAATCGTACGGCCGTCGGCCTGGCTGCCAATCTGCGCCGCTGCCGCGACAAGCTGCGCAGGGTGGAGGGGAGATTGGACCTTTTACCCGGGCGGACCCAGATCCGGTCAAATGCCTTGGGTGGCCCGAGCGGCTGTAGGGTCGTGAGGTTGCCGTTGCCCAACTGGCGGCAGCATTCGAACAAGGTTCGCGCGGGCGGGCGCGCTCGCACCGCTCTCAAGGGTCCTGAATTACGGAGCGATGACCGTACCTTCAGAAATCACCGTATGATGCGGGATCACTACGATGCCATCCCTCACGACCCAGTCTTCTTCGTCGATCCACGTGTCGGGCGGAAAGGGATCGATTCTGACCCGAGGACCGATACGCACGTTTCGGTCAATAATGGCGCCTTCGATGGAGCTTCCTTGGCCGACGCCGATAGCTGGCAATTCAGAAGTCTGTGGTTCGCTCTCGTTTTCATAATAACTGGATCCGAGCATCACCGTATTGCGGATAGCCGTATCTCTCCCGATGACACTTCGGTTCCCGATCAGAGAGTCGTAGAGTTCGGCCTTGTCGATGAGACAACCGTCTGCCATTAAGACATGGCTAAACTTCACTTCGTTTAGACGGCATCCAGGAAGAAAGCGCGGGCGGGTATAGATGGGCCAAACAGTGTTATTGAATACAAAAGGAGGCTTGGGTTGTACCAGCGCTAGATTGGCGTCATAAAACGAGCGAATGGTCCCAATGTCCTCCCAGTAGCCGTCAAACAGGTAGCCCGACACCGTACGCGCATCGATCGCGGCCGGAATGACGTCGTGACCGAAATCTACGAAATCCGAATCCAATAGCTCTGCCAATACCTGTTTTTTAAACACATAGATCCCCATGGACGCGAGATAGGGCCGGTCCGGAAAGCCGGAATTCGCCAAACTCGCGAGTTGACCCGTTTCGCGGGGTTTCTCGACGAACGCGTCTATTCTTCCTTTCGATGTCATATTGAGTATACCGAACCGGGAAGTATCGCTCTGGGATACGGGTTTGACCGCCACCGTTATGTCCGCCCGTTCAGCTCTGTGTTGTCGGATCATTTCGGAGTAATCCATGCGATAGAGATGATCGCCAGCCAAAATGAGTATATCTTTGGCGTCAATGGAGCTGATGTCGCCCAGGTGTTTTCGTACCGCGTCCGCTGTGCCCTGATACCAGTCGGTAATCGTGGCGGTCTGTTCTGCTGCCAGGATATGAACCCAACCAGTGTGAAAGAAATCAAAGTGGTAGGTTTGGGCAATATGACGATTCAATGACACCGAATTGAACTGCGTCAAGACGGCGATATGGTGTATGCCCGAGTTCAGACAGTTGCTCACGCAAATATCGACCAGCCGATACTTGCCACCGATGGGCACTGCTGGTTTGGCACGGTCTTTGGTCAAGGGCCAGAGCCGGGTGCCTCGGCCGCCGCCCAGAATCAAGCAGAGTGTGTCCATCGGCAGGTGGCAAGACCCCTCATGGGTTGGTTTAACGGTCCACCGAACTCAATTCAACGGGCTTAGACACCTTCAAACTCGGCAACTTCCGCAGGCTATCCCTATGCTTGAGGTTCTCTGAAGGATTTTAGTCAAAAAGGTAAGCGGCACACAGGGTATTTTAGTTGCTGGCGGTCTCCCGGGCCGAAAAGGCCCCGCGCGAAAAAGAAAATTACCTTGACCTTCAGTGGAAGCCATTCGGGGAAATGTATCGCACACGCGACACGAGTCCGAATACGCTGTCTTTCGCTCACGTGGGCTACTCAGCCAACGGGCAAAACTACACGTCAGTAAACCCGGCGTCGCAGTTCTTGTTTGCCGACAGCGGGAGTTCGTCGCCGATAATCAGATTTTTCGACCCTAGGAGAACACCTGGCAATTGGAAAACGGCGTTGCGGCTGAGCATTGAGGCGCATCCCATAGACCTGCCCGCCGTCTTTCCAAAGGGTATCGCGGCGCGGTCGTCAGCGTTGTTCGATAGGTATGAACTGCCGGCGTGGCCGACCTTTGTAAATCTGCCTCGGACGACCGATCTTCTGCTCAGGGTCGTTCATCATTTCCATCCAGTGCGCCACCCATCCCACCGTACGACCGATGGCAAACATAACGGTGAACATCTTATTCGGTATCCCGAGGGCGCGGTAGATAATACCTGAATAGAAATCGACATTGGGGTAGAGCTTCCTTTCGATGAAATATTCATCGTTCAACGCGATCTCTTCCAACTTCAGCGCCAACTCGAAAAGAGGACTATTGTTGTCCGCGACTTTCTCCAGGATTTCCTTGCATACTTCACGCAGGATATCCGCTCTCGGGTCGAAGTTCTTGTAGACGCGATGACCGAATCCCATCAGGCGAAATCGATCGTCCTTATCCTTAGCCCTGGCGATGTACTTGCCGATTCTTGATACATCTCCGATTTCCGTCAGCATATTGATTACGGCCTCGTTGGCGCCGCCGTGCGCCGGTCCCCAGAGCGAGGCTATTCCGGCCGCGATACAAGCAAAAGGGTTGGCCCGTGAACTGCCCGCGAGCCTGACGGTGGAGGTACTTGCATTTTGTTCGTGATCGGCATGAAGTATAAACAGCAGATTGACCGCTTTCTCCGCGATCGCGTCGACTTCATAGGTTTCACACGGGGTGGAGAACATCATGTGTAGAAAGTTTGCGCAGTAGGAGAGATCGTTTCTGGGATAGATGATCGGTTCTCCCACGTTGTGCTTATAGCTTGCCGCGGCAATCGTAGGCATCTTGGCCAACAGTCGATGCGCCGAAATTTCTCTATGCCTTGGATCGCTTATATCGAGCGAGTCGTGGTAGAAAGCGGAGAGGGAACCGACCACGCCAACCATGATCGCCATGGGGTGTGCGTCGTGATGAAAGCCGCTGTAAAAGTTCTTTAACGACTCATTGAGCATGGTGTGATTGGTAATGATCTGCTCAAACTCCTGCAGTTGCGTACTGTTCGGCAGTTCGCCGTAGAGGAGTAAATAGGCGACTTCGAAGTAGCTCGAATGCTTCGCGAGCTGCTCGATGGGGTAGCCTCTGTATTCGAGGATACCCGCCTCGCCATCGATATAGGTGATACTGCTTTCGCAACTGGCAGTGGACATAAAGCCGGGGTCGTAGGTAAAGATTCCCGTATCGTGGTAGAGCCTGCTTATATCGATCGCGTGCGGGCCCTGCGTGCCGAATACCACGGGCAGATTTTGTGACAACCCAGTCGACACATTCTTCAATTCATAGGATTTTTCAGCCATTGATCTGCTCCAACTATTTCATTTTTAAATATTTTTCACCCGAGGGCGGTCTGGGATCATGAAAAGTATAGATCTTGCCGGACCGTACGGAAGCGGGTTTCATGCTGCCGTATCTTCGCTGCAAACAGACCTTTGAGATCGTTAAGTTCATGCATGCTTGCCGGCGGTTCCCGCCGCACGCGGGCCCCACTGGGCTTCGCGGCCGGGGTGATCACCCTCAAACCATCGCGACGGCTCCGTTATTCGGCCGATCATGCCGCCCGCTTTGTCCAATAAGCCCGCATTGCCTAACCCTCCACGCGCAGCGGCCATCGTAAACCGCTGCGCACGGCCGGTGTTGAGGCCCTTGTAAAGAGCAGGGCTATGCCGGCAGGACCGCGCCTTGCTGATATGCGACTTGCTTACGGGACACCACACGAGGTTTATTACCTCACGGTGAAGGCTTATGATTGGATGGCGGTACGGCACCAGCGGCAGCTGTTCCCCTGATTTCCTTTTCGTCTGTTACCACAAGCCCGACCGAGCGACACATGCAAGAGAGCGCAATGACACAAGGTTCGCACAACGCCATGGGCTTCGCTTTCGATAACAGCTACGCGCGCGAGCTTGAAGGGTTTTACGTACCCTGGCAAGCAGCGCGAGTCCCCACCCCGCGCTTGATTCGCCTCAACCGCGCGCTTGCCGACGAATTGGGCCTGAATGCCGCGACATTGACGCCCGACGACGCGGCCGCACTGTTCGCCGGAAATTGGATGCCGGATGGCGCAACACCTTTGGCCCAGGCCTACGCCGGACATCAGTTCGGTGGGTTCGTGCCACAGCTGGGTGATGGGCGGGCATTGCTGCTTGGCGAGGTGATTGATAGACGCGGGCAACGACGTGATATTCAATTCAAAGGGTCTGGGCGCACACCCTTTTCGCGCAACGGCGACGGTAAGGCGGCGCTCGGACCGGTATTGCGCGAATACCTCATCGGTGAAGCCATGCATGCGCTCGGCATTCCGACCACCCGCGCGTTGGCCGTGGCCACAACCGGCGAGCCGGTTGTGCGCGACAGCGAGTTGCCGGGTGCGATCTTGACGCGTGTGGCAGCCAGCCACATTCGCGTCGGCACCTTTGAGTTTTTTGCTGCGCGCGGCGAACATTCGAAGGTACAGCAGCTGGCCGATTACAGTATCGCACGCCATTATCCTGCGTTGCGCCAGACCGAGAATCCTTACGCGATGTTCCTTGCAGCGGTGTGCGAGGCGCAAGCTGGGTTGATCGCGCGTTGGATGCAGGTAGGTTTTATCCATGGCGTCATGAATACCGACAACATGACGATTTCCGGAGAGACCATCGATTACGGACCTTGCGCCTTCATGGACAACTACGATCCACAAACCGTATTCAGCTCAATCGACACGCGCGGTCGCTACGCTTACGGCAATCAACCAACGATTGCGAACTGGAACCTGGCGAGGCTGGCCGACACCTTGCTGCCGCTGATCGATCAGAACGAGAGCCGCGCCGTGGAGTTTGCGACTGACGTCGTTAACCGTTTTCCGGAGGTGTATACGAGCCGCTGGTTGGATGGCATGCGTGCCAAGCTGGGATTAACTACAAAGGAACACGGGGACGCAGCGCTGGTCAACGATCTGTTGTCCTTAATGACAGATCATAACGCCGATTTCACTCGGGTGATGCGCAATTTGGCGGGCGCCGTGCGCGGCGACAGCTTGACGGTAAGATCCTTGTTCGAGGAGCCTGCCGCATTCGATCGCTGGCTGGAAATGTGGCAAGCACGCCTGGCACATGAACCACTGGATCCTGAGTCGCGCGCGCTCACCATGGACCAGTTGAACCCGCTGTATATTCCCCGTAACCATAAAGTCGAAGAAGCCTTGAGCGCGGCCGTGGATGATAGTGACTATGTGCCTTTCGAAAAGCTTTGCGAGGTGCTTGCCCGACCATTCGACGAACGCGTCGGGCTGGAGGATTACGCCCGTCCTGCGCCCGCGAGCTTCGGGCCGTACCGAACCTTTTGCGGGACCTGATAAAACCGCTTTTCGATCGGGTTGGTGCGACAGACGAACCGCACCGGTCGATTTGCCGGCACGACCTCAGAAGTTGCCGTCGCGGTAGAGATGGGCACGCGTCCAGGGTATTTCGTTGCAGCCTTTGCGGGCGAACAGCACCTGGAACAGCTGCAACTGACCCTCTGTAAAGGCCGATTCCGATGCGGCGAGATAAAAGCGCCAGGAGCGCAGGAACCTTGGATCGAACATTTCCAGCACGTCGTCCTGCGCCGCATTGAAGCGCTCCAGCCAATGGTGCAGCGTCAGCGCGTAGTGGCGGCGGATGTTCTCTACGTCCAGGATTGAGAAACCGCTGGGGCCGAACAACGGCATCATCTCACCAAGGGACGGTGGATAGGCGCCTGGAAAGATGCGTCGTTCGATCCAGGTGTTGAGATTGCCGGCGCGATCGGTGCCGATGGTGTGAATGAGACCTCGTGCGTTGGCCGACAGGCAACGATCCATGACTTGCCCCAGTTCCCGGTAGTGTCTCGGTCCAACGTGCTCGAGCATGCCGACCGAGACGAAGGCGTCGTACTCACCACGGATCTCTCGGTAGTCCGCCTCGATGAACTCCACGGCGTTGCCCAGTCCTTCGCGCACCGCGCGCTCCCGTGCCAGTTCCAGCTGCGCCTTGGAGATGTTGAAGGCGCGCACTTTCACGCCAAAGTGGCGGGCCATGTGCAATGCCAGCGCGCCCCAGCCGCAACCGGCTTCCACCACTCGTTCTCCGGGCTGAAGCCGCAGCTTACGGCAGATCAGATCCATCTTTGCTTTCTGAGCCGCCTCCAGCGTTGTGTCCGGTGTTGGGAAGTAGGCGCAGGTGTAAACCATCTGCTCGTCCAGCCAAAGCCGGTAGAAGTCGTTACCCACATCGTAATGGCGATGAATGTTCTCTCTGGCCTTGGCGGGGGTTCCTGAGCGCGGTTTAAACAACGCGGACAGAAGGCGCTGTTTCGCGCCGCTTTGGTCGAGCTTGCGGCGTGCCCGCTGTACCACAGCCAGCACCTGCTGCAGGTCGTCAAGTGACCGGACGCGACCCTGCGCGTACATCTCCGGGAACTGGTAATCCGGATAGCTGACCAGTTTCCACAAGGCCCCGCGGTCTTGAACGTAGAGCTCACACTCGGGTGCCACACCGCGCGGGCTGACCTTGGTGCCGTCCCACAGCACGCAGCAAAGTGGAACACGGCCGAGTTGCTCGAGCGCCCAACGCAGCAGGCGGCGCTCTATCCCGAGCGCACGCCTGTTCCGGTCTGGTTGCGGGATGGACATATCCTCAAGAATATTCTGGGCCCCCCGTGAGGCGCTGGCGGAATGATGCGTCTCATTGTTCATCGTTATTGCCTCTAACCGCGAAACGCGCCGCTAAAGGCGGCGGCAGGCCAGGTCGTGCCGGGATCAGCGGCTTTCCCGCAGTCCCTCTGTCCAGTCGATTGACAGCCGATAATTTAGCAAGTTCGTCGCGCCAATGGCAAAATTGGGCTGTTGATTGACAACGATCCGGCACCGGGGGGCGATTCATGACCAAGTTTGACGTCATCGTTGTTGGGGGGGGGCCGGCGGGATCTAGCTGTGCCTGGCAGCTGCGCCGGCGCGGGGCGAAGACACTGATACTGGACAAGGCAAGTTTCCCGCGCCTGAAGTTGTGTGCAGGCTGGATCACACCTGCAGTGGTGGACGATCTGGAATTGGACATAGCGGCCTACCCGCACCGTTTTCTCACCTTCGATGTCACCCATATCCATCTCTACGGTCTCACCTTCAAGCAACAGGCGCCGCAGCACTCTATCCGCCGCATCGAGTTCGACGAATGGTTGCTGCTCAGGTCCGGTGCGCCCGTGGTTCAACATGTCGTCAAGCACGTCGTGCAACGTGGTGACCGCTTCGTGATCGACGACAAATACGAATGTGATTACCTGGTCGGTGCCGGAGGTACCGGCTGTCCCGTCTACCGCACCCTGTTTCGCGAGGCCAATCCACGCGCCAAGCTGTTGCAGGCGGTTGCCCTGGAGCACGAGTTGCCCTTTGACTGGATTGACGGCGACTGCCATCTGTGGTTCTTCGAGAAGGGCCTGCCAGGCTATAGCTGGTACGTACCAAAACAGGATGGCTTCCTGAATCTCGGGGTAGGCGCGATTGCCGGGCGGCTCAAGCGCAAGGGCCGGCACATCGCCACCCACTGGGACGATTTCGTTGCCGGCCTGCGCCGTCGCGGCCTGATCGCGGATTCGCTGGGATTACGGCCACAGGGTTACTCGTACTATCTGCGCGACCATGTCGATACCTGTCGCATCGGTAACGCCTTTCTGGTCGGCGACGCGGCCGGGTTGGCGACCCGCGATATGGCCGAGGGCATCGGTCCCGCCGTTCGCAGCGGCATCCTCGCGGCCAAAGCGATTGTCGACGGCACGGGTTACAACCTTGACTCGGTGCCCGCCTACAGCCTGCCGCCGGGCCTGCAGCGTCGTGCCCTGGAGTATCTTTTTCTGCGTCGCGGAGTTGCTGCGGCCTCTGCATGACCTGATTGGTTTCCGAATGCGTCTGGTCCAGGATTCGCGCTTGAATTCCGTAACCGAGTTGCAGGCTGCCAGTTGCTGGCCGACCAGGATGAACACGCAGCTCCAGGGCGGCTTCTGTCCACCGCAGGTCCGTGCGCACTTGCGCCGGCGCGAGACCGTCTCGCCGTCGCTTTCGCGCCGAATACCGTTGAGATCGGGTATTGCCGCCGCGGGAAAACGTAATTCGGGTAGCCGGGATGAATCGTACTACGCTCTCACATCGAACCGGCGGCGGCAAACCAGCACATCGCGACCACGTTCCTTGGCGTAGAGGAGTGCCGAATAAGCGCCTGGCGCACTGATATTCTTCACATCGTAGGTTCGATACCTGAGCGACCCTGCCGGGAGATTCACGACCCTGCTGCTGCTCTTGCCGGGGAGCCCATGGCCGTCGGCGTCGACCCACCGGAAGAACACGGCGCTACCCGCCGGCGATCCCAGCGCGGCGTGTACCCAGATCCTGCTGCCGGGTTTGAATATCGACTTCACGTTCACTGCTTCCCGGTTCTCTACTGCGCTCGCAGTCACCATGGCGTTGACCACCACGCTGGCATTCTCATAGCGCGCAATGAATGCGGCTTTCCGTTTCGCTTCGGGGCCAGCGGTGCGCACCGGTGTGTACGATGTCCATAGATCGAACCGCTCGCAGGCACTCAGGTCGGATTGCTGCAGCTGCGTCAGTATGCTCTCGAACTGATCGGCCGATGTCTTGAACTGGTCTGCGGCGTCGGCAAGCCGTGTCCGGTCGTCGGCGGCCAGTGCCTTTTGATGGGTGTTCAGGAATGCACGGTACGCCGCTTCGAGTTCGCGCAGACTGATGTTGTTGTCGTCGACCTTGCGCTCGAGCTCCGCGAGACCAAGGTCGAGGTTCAGCCCCGCCCGTTTGCGCAGGCTGTCCGCCTGGTTTTGCGCCGTCACCCGTTCGGTATCCGCCTGAGTCAGCAGAACCTGTGCCTCCCTTTCCAATCGTGCCGCTTCGGCCTTCGCCTGCTGCATTTGCAGTATTACTGTATCCGCTGCGCTTTGCTGCGCGTCGCTGCCTGCAAAGGTATCAGACGATAATTCGGGGGACGCCGCTGTCACGCTCGAATCCGCAGTCAGGTTCTTCGAAGTCTCCCGGTTTTCTTCGATGTTCGCGCCTTGGAACAGGGCAGTTGCCGATTGTTGCGCTTCCACCGTCAAAGCGTTCGGAAACTTTCCTTCGATCTCGAACCGGCGACGGCAAACCAGCACATCGCGACCGCGTTCCTTGGCGTAGAGACGTACGAAATAAACGCCTGGCGTGCCGATGCTTTTTGCATCGTACGTTCGATACGAGAGCGACCCTGCCGGGAGGTTGACGACCCTGCTACTGCTCTTGCCGGGGACCGCATTGCCGTCGGCGTCAACCCACTGGAAGAACACTGCACTACCCACATGCGATCCCAGCGCCGCGTGCACCCAGACCTTGCTGCCGGGTTTGAATATCGCCTTCACGTTCACCGCTTCCCGGTTCTTTATCGCGCTCGCGGTTACCATGGCGTTGACCACCACGCTGGAATTCTCGTAGCCCTCAATGAATGCCGCTTTTCGGTTCGCTTCAGGGCCAGCGGTGCGCACCGGTGTGTACGATGCCCATAGATCGTAACGCTCGCAGGCAGTCAGGTTGGATTGCTCCAACTGCGCCAGCATACCCTCGAACTGATCGGCCGATGTCTTGAATCGGTCTGCGGCGTCGGCAAGCCTTGTCCGGTCGTCGGCGTCCAACGCCTTCTGATGGGTGTCCAGGAATGCGCGGTACGCCGCTTCGAGTCCGCGCAGATTGACGCTGTTGTCGTCGACCTTGCGCTCAAGCTCCGCGAGACCAAGGTCGAGGTTCAACCCCGCCTGCTTGCGGAGGCTGTCCGCCTGGTCTTGCGCCGTCACCCGTTCGGTATCCGCCTGTGTCAGCAACAGCTCGGCTTCACGTTCGAGCTGAATTGCTTCGGCCTTCGCCGCTTGTACCTGCTGTTTCGCGACATCGGAGGTCGCTTGCTGTTGTTCTGCATCATCTGCTGGGAGCGCATTGTCGACCATGCGCGACGTTGCCGATTGCACGTCCGAATTTTCTATCACTGCCTCCAGGGTTTGTGCCACGATCTTGGCGGCCTTGGCCTGCTTTTCAGCCGCTGCCACCCTCTTTTCCGCCGCCTTTACCTGCCCCTGCAGTTCAGTTTTGTTTGCTTGCACTGCGACCTGCTGCAACTCAAATTCTGCCTTCTGTAAATACAGGATGGCCGCAATAACGGCAACGACTAACGCCGCTGAACTTGCAGCCGATACCAGCATGCGCCGCTTGCGGGCTGTTCGTTGCACGGTCTCCCGCCTTTGACGGCTTGCTTGGATTGGCTCGATCAGCGTGTCATGTGTCAATTCGTAGTAGTTGTCGCCTACGCGCGGTTCTTTACGTAGCAGCCGCAGTTGCACCATCTCTTGCAAGACTTCCGGGGAGACCTTGTCATCGTGCAAGATCGTGGACTCTTCGCGCAGCAGGCGCCGCCCCCGGGCGGTGACGAATCCGTACTCACAAAGTCGTTCAAGCCTTTGCCGCAAACCTTTGTCAGAGCGGAATCTCGCACAGATCTGATCGAGGCTGCGCTCGTAAAAGTCGCTAAGTACACGCTCCATTTCGCTACGACCACCGAGCGCCTGAGGAGTGATTTCCGTAAGGCCTTCGGTCAATACCTTTTGTTCCACGTGCTGACAGATCAACTGCAGCTGGAAGGGTTCGACATCAGTCCCGGTTTCGGTCCGACCGTCACCAAGCTGTCTCAGGCACAGGAAATCGAGAACGTCGCGTAAAGTTTCATCGCCCCAGGTGAAAGGGGGTGTCGAAAATTCTTCGCCCTCGAGTTGCGCGGGTTCGACTATCGCTCGTTGAGCCTGGTCGCGGGATAAGGCATTCAGGCGCAACGGTGCCCGATAGATTCCGGGTATCTGATCGCGGAGTTCTTCGAGATTAGCGTAAAAATCCTCCCGCATGACGAGTACAACCTTGAGCTCGGGCGGGCGCTCACTGAGGAAAGCGGATTGTTCGGAGCGTTTCGGGCGTATGCCTCTGATTACGTGCGATAGCTCGCGTACGAAATCCTTGCGCTCGTCCGCGGAGTAAAGGGTAAACAGTTCCTCGAACTGGTCGAGAATCAGCACCGGCGTCAACAACCGGTCGTTGCGCCATAGCTCGATGGTTTTGAAAAAATGCCAGAGACTGGTTCTGTTCCACTGCGACTCACCCGGCTGACACTCGATGCCATAACGTGCCAACGCGCTGCCGACGGCCACCCTGATCCCATCGTACAGGTTCGCCAACGGGTTACCGCCCGACCCTGCGACCCTGACCACCATCGGAAAGAATTCCTTGCTTCGCAGCGGCGCCAACAGTCCTGCGTTTATCAGGCTCGATTTCCCCAAGCCCGATCGGCCGAACATGAGCACCAGCCGCTCGGCGAGCACTAATTGCAGCAGCTCGTATTTTTCGCGATCGCGGCCGCGAAACAGTCGGTATTCGACCTCGTCGTCGCCGAAAGGCTGTACGCCCGGATAACGGTGGACTCCGGTAACGGTTCTTTTGTCGCTGGCGTTTACCGCGCTCAAGCTAACGTCTCCGTCTGCGCTGTTCTTCGCGCTTGATTTCTTTTGCCAGTAGCGCAACGCTTTCATCGAGATCGTAGAGCTGGCCGGATTGAATTTTCGCGCGATCGAGCGCGTCCAAAATCACGGCGTCCGGGTCAATTTGCACCGGGAATATGAAACGACCCGCCCGCAAGTCCTGACGTTCCAATGCAAGCTTGACTTCCTTGTGGACATAGCTTTCGTCTCGTTCGGACAGCGCGTGGCTTTGCAAGACCACGAAGTAATCGACCTCCTTGGTGATCGCATCCTCGAGGGTATCATTCCAACGCGCACCAAACCTTAGCCCTTCGGAATCGATCCAAGGGCATAGCCCCTCATCGCGCAGGCGAGCGAACAGTTGCCCGGCAAACTCTTCGTTTTCTTTGACGTAAGAAATAAATACGCTCGGTCCATCGGTTGCTGCCTCTTCTACACTCTGCCGTGCGGCCATGCTCGCGACAGGGGCGTCGTCTGGGCTGCGCGCGCTCCAGCGGCGATACAGTTCTTCGACAAAATCGTAGAACCCCGAATCGATCCATTTAAGTGCGTTGTACCCGAGCTCGTTGTAGAACAGTACGCTTTCATTGAAACGTTCGGTAAACCCGGATTGATCTCCGCTTGTCGGTGGATTCTCTAGCGCGAAAGATTTTGCTGATTTACTCAAATTGAGGACGTGGAACAGGATCCGCAGGTGGTAATCGACCAGGCCAAAGCCCAGAAAAAGGAAATTTTGCTCGCTGAACAGGTTATGCAGGTCTACCGGCAGGCCGGGGTCTCCCGCAACCACCGCCTTGAGGAAGTCGAGCAGGTCGTTCTCGGTAATCACGAACGAGTTAGGCTCATCCAACGATCCGTACAGCCGATAAACTACTGGTTGTTCAACCGTTCCCAGGTCGCCCAGCGTCGGCGTGCGGTCTCCCTTGAACTCGTAAGCCCTGACCTTCGGGCGCTTACCGACTTGCCGCAAGTAATGCTCCAACGACAAATCATGTCGTGAAGTCACATACAACGGGAAGGGGAGGCTAGCCAAGTGTCGGAAGGTCGCGTCGTCGCATTGGCCGAGCTGGTTTTCATGCGCCTGGTAGAAACGCTCGGTTTCCATCATCAGCGTGTCTCTGCTCAAATGATTCTGGAATATCTGCGCGCAAAGGCTGAGATTTTTCGGGCTTGCGACCGCAATACCTTGTTCTTCGAGCAGAATTTCCGCCAGCTCCTGCGATAGTTCCGCAGTGAGGCATCGCGTGCTGTTAATTTGGTTCACCACGCCGAGTTCTGGTCCCAGCAACGGGACGCATTTACCGCGTTCGATACTTCGCAGTAAGACCTCCCATTCTCGGTCACGGATTTCAGAAGATGCGACAGCAGACATCGTTTTCCACCTCGATTTGCGTTTGTGGAGAGACCTCGATAAGTCACTATTAGTAAGGTAGCCCATCGGAAGGGGTTGTTTCTGCCGCGAGAGGTACCAAGTGAGCGTCGATACCGGCATGAGTAATTTTTATGCAACGTGAACGCTCAATTGAGGACAGGCGTTGCGAAACGCGCTCACAGCGCGCGCCGACGGCTGGCCGCGCGGTCGCCGCCGTTGTTAATCGACGTTCGCACCGAGCTTGCAACGACCGGCTTCAGTTTCAGGGGATGTTGTCCGACAGTGACTGTTCCTCAACCCATTCCCGCCATACCGCCAGCAGAACCGATATCACAATAGGCCCGAGAAACAGGCCGATGAGTCCGAAGGCAGAGATACCCCCCAGCACGGCGAACAGAACCAGGAGGTATGGAATCCGCGTGGCCGAGCTAATGACAAGCGGGCGTATCAGATTGTCGATTTGACTGACGACCAAGGCTCCCCACACCGCCAATCCAATCCCTTCCCAGGTTGCTCCCGTTGCCAGCAGCCAGACGCTAATGGACGCCCAGACAACCGTCGCACCAAAGGGAACAAGCGCGAGGAACATGGTGACTGCGCCGAGCAGAGCAGGGGCGGGCAAGCCGGCGACCCAGTATCCAAGACCCGCGATGAAGCCCTGCACAAGCGCCGTCAGGATCAAGCCATAGAGTACCGCCCGCATGGTGTCGCCGATGGCATGCAGATAGCCTCTGGAGCGCGTGCCGAGAAGCCGCAAAAAGAGTCGGCGCGCCTGCCCGAGCAGAGACTCGCCATCTCGATAAAGGAAAAAAGCGGTTAGCAGTGCGAAGCCGAACTTGAATGCAGTACGACCGATATCACCGAGCACGGTAAGCGTTTCGTCCCCCCAGGATTTCACCCACTTTACAAATTGCTCGCGCAACGCGGCCGGATCTTGCGCGGCGTGCTCGATCAACCGTTCGATTTCCGGACCTATCGAAGGTATGTTTACGACGTACTGCGGCAGGATTTCCTTCCCTTGGCTGAGAAACTCGATGGACGCGGCGTAAACCGTGGGGATCTCCTCACGCAGCATGGCGATGACCCAAAGTATCGGCAGCGCGAAGGCACCTGCGAGCAGCAGCGTCATGAGGAGCGAACTAATATTGCGCCGTTCGTTGAGCAGCGCCCGCAGGCGGTAGTAGGCAGGCCAGGTCACATAGACGAGGATAATGGCCCACGCCACCGGTATGATGAACGGGAGTAGAATGAGATAACTGAAAAACAGCAGTCCCGCCAGGAAAAGCCCAAGTGCGAGGCGTACGCCGATCACTGTCGTAAAATCAGGGCCGGTCATTGGATCTTGACGTTCCTGCCAGGGATTTCTGAACAGGGACATTATCTATGAGATTCGGGCGGGGAAGTCAACGCCAGGTCCAGTTTAGAAACCGCATATGACATGGGCGGTGTGCCACTTGCCCACAACGCTATGAACGCTACGTCAGCACCAAACAGGGAGGCCATGGACCAAGGGGCCACGGATTCACCGTCACCCGAAGCCGGCCTGGTTGATCGATCGTTACCCGCTCAGGTGCGCGCGCCGGTTCGTTCGGCAACGCGGGATCTCCTGGGTGGGCTGGCGGGAAGCGGAGTAGCCCTGCCACAGTCCATGGCGCTGGGGGTGGCCCTGTTCGCCGGCATGGGGTTCGATTCCTCAACCGGCGCCCTGGCGGGTCTGATCGGGGCCGCCGCCCTGTCGCTGACCTCGGGCGCCGCCGGTGCCACCGTCGGCATGATCAGCGCACCCAACGGACCGGTCGTTATGCTACTCACCACCAGCCTGGCCTCGGTGGCGGCCAGCGGGATCACCGGCGATGGATTGATCCTGGCGCTGTTCACAATTCTGGTGCTCATGGGTCTGTTCCAGTTCCTGCTGGGGGTTTCAGGCGGCGGACAACTCATAAAGTTCATCCCCTATCCCGCAGTCGCTGGACTCGTCACGGGCATTGGCGTGCTCATGATTTTATCGCAGTTCGAACCCTTGTTCGGCAGCGGTGCGGAGACGCTGGGTTCCGCCTGGGTGGCGTTTCCCGCCGCAACCGCCCTGGTTACCTTTGCCGGTATCAATCTTGCCCCCCGAATTCTCCCGGCCGTTCCTGGGATCATAAGCGGAATCTTTATGGGGATCGGCGTGTTTCACCTCATCCTGCTAGCAGCGCCGGGACCCGTACCGGAATCTTGGGTTGTGGGTAGGATACCCAGCTTCGATCTCGCCGCGTTCCACGTCGATTTCTCGGCCTTGACCAGCCTGCCATGGCAGATAATCTTGGTTTCGGCGCTTACCCTGGCAGTGCTTGCCTCGGCGGATTGTTTGTTGACGGCGGTTGTCGCCGACGAAGCGACCGGGGAGAGACACGATGCGCGCCGCGAACTGGCGGCGCAAGGTATCGGTCAGGTTTTAGCCGGGATATTGGGGGGCGTTGGTGGCGGGGGTACCAAAGGGTCCACGCTGGTCGCAATCAGATCCGGAGGGCGCCGTTGGGCCGCACTGGTTTCCGGCGCCACCTTTGTTACGCTTATTCTGTTTCTCGGGCCGGTGGGTCAGGTCTTGCCCCTTAGCGTGCTTGCCGGTGTGATTATATTCGTGGGCGCCGGCATGGTGGAGTGGAACATTGTTCACTGGCTGCGCCGGCCTCAAACCCGTTTCGACGGCGCCGTGGCGTTACTCGTTATCGCCGTCACGCTAGCCTTTGGTCTGATGGTCGGCGTGGCCGTGGGCGTTCTGAGTTCCATTTTCCTGTTTCTGCGGCGGCTGGTGGCCGCCCCCGTTATCCACGAGAGGGCCACGGGCAAGGAGTGGCATTCGCTGCAATTTCGGACGGCGGTAGAGCGCGGCCTGCTAGAGGCACACGGCGATCGCATCGTCTATGTGGAATTGCGTGGCAACCTGTTTTTCGGCACTGCCGACCGCTTGTTCACCGAACTCCAACCCGACCTCGACCGGCCGGTGTGGATGATTATCAACATGCGGCGTGTCCAATACGTCGACATCTCGGGACTGCACCTGTTTCGCCAGATGATCAAGCGCCTGGACGCCCATGGCGGTCAAATGCTTTACAGCAACGTGCGCAAGAGCGCGGTCGCCAAGCGCAAGATGCATAAGCTGCTGAATTGGCTGGGCCCCGAACCCGATCTGCCTAAAGTCAAAACGTTCAAGAGCACCGACGCAGCCCTGGAGCACGCAGAGAACGCGCTGCTGACCGCCTTGGGGCACCCTCCGGCATCGGGCAGCCAGCGGCTGGAAGCGGACGACAACGAGATTTTCCGAGGGATGAAACCCAAAACTCGGGACGCCGTCAAGAGCGTAATGCGTCCTTTGTCCCTGAAGCGGAAGCAGGCCGTGTTCAATTACGGCGAACCCGGCGACGCCATCTACCTGATTCTCCAGGGTGAAGTGGAGATGCGCCTTCCAACCCGAAAGTATCACTACAAGCGTCTCGGCAAGCAGCGGCCGGGTTCCTACTTTGGCGAAGCGGCTTTCCTGGATCCCGGACCCCGGTCTGCGACGGCCTTCGTCACCCAGGATGCAGAACTGCTGGTGATGGACCGTGCGGCCGTGGATGCTCTGGCCGAGAAGCGGCAACGCGAAGCGGGTCTGAGCGTGCTCTACGAGTTATGTTCGTCCCTTGCCCGGGACCTGCGCCAGACACGGGCGGAATTGCGGCGGCTGGAGCGTTGGTGAGACTGACAAGACCCCGGACCCGGGTCGCGCTCAGGACGGTCGCCGAGGGGCCGGACGGGAACTGGGACTGCGTACGGGTCGAGCAGATCTGCGCGAACCTGGATCTGCGCGTGTTCGCTGCGCGCCTGACCATCGTCAGGGAAGCCGACAACGACGGTGTGGAGGATGCACTCGACAATTGTCCAAGATTCGAAAACGCCGCTCAAACGGACACGGTCGCCGACGGGTTCGGAGACGGATGCGAGGCGTGTCAT
>CBDUNM010000085.1:0-21355 GCA_965368585.1 uncultured Chromatiales bacterium
TATGCGCTGCGACGATGCCGACTAGCGTAGGTACTATCCAGTCAATTTCCGTCCAAGCAGGGGAGCAAACGGTCGCTGGACTAGGGCACCCACTCGATATGACGGTGTACCGGAAATTACTAATAATGCGAATCATTATCGTTAATGGAATATGGCCGTCAGGAGGTTCAAGCCTGGGCCGCGGACTGCCTGTAGGTCGCATACCCCCAAAACGCCGCTAGATTGAATGGCGCTTACTTAGCAGCTATCGTGGCGAAGTTGGCCCGCCGACACGGATTATTTCTTCCGGGAATCGCCGTGAATACGTCCCTCATAAAAGAAGGCTCGACGGCGGCTTGCGGTGCTATGCGTTCCCTGCATTGCTTGCAAGTCCAGCCCTTTTCGTCCATGGCAAGGGCGTTCGCCGCCTCGCGGGCTCACTCCTGCCGCCGACGTTTCCTCCAGAAACGAGCCGTATCGTCTTAAGTTAAGTGCCATTACCGCTAGACGCTTATTTGTTTTATGAGGGGAGAAAAAAGTTAGTTGGTGTCCGGTGTTGAATAATATGTAAATATAGGCGTTTGGTAATATTAACGACGTGTGGGAGAGCCTCCGTATGATCACAGAAAACCCCTTCTCCGAATTGTCCGCCGTCATCTCGGTTGGCGTGATGCAGGGATACATAATACTTATGGTGCTTCTTGTTATCGGCGGCACGATTCTGGATATGATCCACAAGGGCAGTGCCAAGTACTTTTTCGAGAACGCGAAAAAGGCCAAGCAACAAGCCAAACGTAACGTCAGCGGCGGTCAGAAAATTGGCCTTGCGATACAAACCCTGGCCAACGAAGTCCTGACGTCTGGTGAGTTTGCCAACCCGCAACGCCGGATCTCGCATCTGCTGACCATGTACGGATTCATTATTTTCGTCGTAATGACCGCTGTGTTGATTTTCAATTACACACCGGGTGATCAAGCACCCGCTGCAATACCGCTCTTATGGCATCTTGGCGCGCTAATGCTGTGTGTCGGCGGTTATTGGTTTTGGTTCTTCATCCGCGTGGACGTTTCGTCTGAAGGTCATCCATGGTACCGCCTCACACGCGGTGACCTGTTTATCCTGTCGCTGCTTGCGACTGCGACATTCGGTCTGCTGTGGTCCTTGACCCAGGGCAGCACCGTCGGCTGGTTCTTTTTCGCTTTGTTCATTCTCTCCAGCACGACCCTGTTCGGGACCGTGACGTGGTCAAAGTTTGCTCACATGTTTTTCAAGCCAGCTGCGGCGTTCCAAAAAAAGGTCACCAGGGCAGATGGCTCGCAAGAGAATCTTCCCGATCTGGGTGATCTGTCGGACCCCGCCTTGCAGGCGCGGTACCCGGATATCCCGGAATACATGGGCGAAAATCCTGGCTACATGGGGCTTGGCATCAAGCGTGAATCGCCGAGCCACTACTAAGCCGTTCCGTCTGATCAACAATTTTTGAGAGAGAATTGATATGCCAACTTTTGTATATATGACGCGTTGTGACGGCTGTGGACACTGTGTTGATATCTGCCCTTCAGACATCATGCACATTGACCCGACGTTGCGCCGTGCATACAACATCGAGCCCAACATGTGCTGGGAATGTTATTCGTGTGTCAAGGCCTGTCCTCACCACGCAATTGACGTTCGCGGCTATGCCGACTTCGCCCCTCTGGGCCACTCGGTACGTGTAATCCGTGATGAGGAAAAAGGTGTCATTGCGTGGCGGATTAAGTCCCGTAACGGTGAGACCGACCTGAACTTGTTGGCACCCATCACGACGAAACCCTGGGGCGAGCACATTCCGCAACTCCGGGACGTGCCGGCGCCGACCCAGGAGCAGCGTGAAAGCCAGCTGCTGTTCAACGAACCCAAATACATTCGCCTCGACGATGGTGATATTCACACCCTCGAGTCTAATGGTCTGAAAATGAAAGCAGGGGTGTACTACTAATGGGCTACAAAACAATCGTAGAAGACGACATCGACATCCTGGTCGCAGGTGCTGGACTCGGTGGAACCGGTGCTGCCTGGGAAGCCCGCTACTGGGGTAAGGACAAGAAGATCGTTATTGCTGAAAAAGCGAACATTGACCGTTCCGGTGCCGTTGCACAGGGTCTTTACGCGATCAACTGCTACATGGGAACCCGTTTCGGTGAGAACAACCCGGAAGATCACGTGCGTTACGCTCGTATGGATCTGATGGGCATGGTTCGCGAAGACCTGCTGTTCGACATGGCTCGCCACGTGGACTCTGCTGTTCACCAGTTCGAAGAGTGGGGCTTGCCGCTGATGCGTGACCCGAAGTCCGGCGCGTACCAGCGTGAAGGTCGCTGGCAGATCATGATTCACGGCGAATCCTACAAGCCTATCGTGGCTGAAGCTGCGAAGAAGTCGGCTGACAAGGTTTTCAACCGCATCTGCGTTACCCATCTGCTGATGGACGACGCCAAAGAGAATCGAGTTGCCGGTGCTGTCGGCTTCAACGTGCGTACCGGTGACTACCACGTCTTCAAGTCGAAGACTGTTATCGTCGGCGCTGGTGGCGCATCCAACATCTTCAAGCCGCGTTCGGTGGGTGAAGGTGCCGGTCGTGTGTGGTACGCACCTTGGTCCTCCGGTTCCGCTTACGGTTTGATGATCGGCGCCGGCGCAAAGATGACCCAGATGGAAAACCGTATCGTACTCGCCCGCTTCAAGGACGGTTACGGCCCGGTTGGTGCCTACTTCCTGCATCTGAAGACCTACACCCAGAATTGCAATGGCGAAGAGTACGAATCCAAGTGGTTCCCGGCTTTGACCGAAATGGTGGGTAAGGAATATCTGGATACCGAAAACCAGCATTTGTCCCATAAGCCAATCCCGACCTGTCTGCGTAACCACGCGTTCATCAACGAGGTCGCCGCCGGTCGTGGCCCGATCCACATGGTCACCATGGAAGCCTTCCAGGATCCGCACTTGGAAGAGATCGGCTGGCACAACTTCCTGGGTATGACCGTTGGCCAGGCTGTGCTGTGGGCAGCAACCGACGTTAACCCGAAGTATGAGAACCCGGAACTGACAACCTCCGAGCCCTACGTCATGGGCTCCCACGCCACCGGTTGCGGCGCCTGGTGCTCCGGTCCGGAAGACATATCTCCGGACGAGTACTTCTGGGGCTACAACCGAATGACCACAGTTGAGGGGCTGTTCGGTGCCGGCGACGCGGTCGGCGGTACTCCTCACGCTTTCTCCTCGGGTTCCTTCACCGAAGGCCGTCTGGCAGCCAAGGCCGCTTGCAAGTACATCGACGATGGCAAAGCAGAGGGTATTCGTGTTTCCCAGGAGCAGGTCGACCGTCGCAAGGCTGAGATCTACAAGCCGATGGAGCACTACAAGATCTACCGTAACGAAATCGTTGCCGGTTCCGTTAACCCGAACTACATCAACCCGCGTCAGGGTCTGGATCGCCTGCAGAAGCTGATGGATGAGTACTGTGGCGGCGTAACCGTCAACTACATGACCAACGAAAAGCTGCTGCTGATCGGACTTAAGAAGATGAAGGTCCTCGAGGAGGATCTGGAGAAGATCGCTGCAGAGAACATTCACGAACTGTTGCGTGCATGGGAACTGAAGCATCGCCATCTGTCCGCTGAGGCAGTGTTCCAGCACACCCTGTTCCGCAAGGAAACCCGTTGGCCAGGCTACTACTACCGCGGCGATGCCATGAAGCTGAACGACGATGAATGGCACGTACTGACCGTGTCCCGTCGTGATCCGCAGACTGGCGAGTACACCATGGAAAAGGCGCCTTGTTACCACATCGTGGGTAAAGACGAATAGTCGTCTGACCCATTGGGGGGCGTGAGTCACGCCCCCTGGCGTGATAAAAAAAGATCAACATTAATTTGTTGATCTTTTTTTACAGAACATTGTTATTTGACGTGTGCCGTCTCCCGAGACAGGGGCGGCAACCCGCAGCGTACCATAGACTATCGCAGAGAACTTCGCATGAATATCATTGACAACTCCGACGAAGACATCTTGGAGGTTGCGCGTCCTTACTGGGAAGATCTGATCAAGTACTCCAACAAGGGGCAGTACGGAAAATTTGTCCGCAATTTTTCTTATGACCTGCTGCTTGGCCTGAACGAGGTTGAAGTCGGTAAGCAATTCAGCAGGAGTGAGCTGACGCGCAATCTGTCTACCGACTACGATTTTCTCGGCATAATCCGACGCGGCGAGCACGTAACCTGTCTGTTTCGAGTCCGCAGCACCAAGAAGGAAGGCGAGTGGCTGGGCAGAATGGTGCTGGGTTATGAGCGAGGCGAAGTGAAGATTTTCGCGGCTTCGATCTTCTGAGTGACTATGAAAGACACCATACAGGACAATAAATTCGTTGAACTGAACTACCAGGTTCTCGATGAAAAAACCGGTCAGATTCTATCGACCGTGGAGTTTCCCATCAGTTATGTACATGGTGCAGACCAGATACTTGCGGTTGCGGTCACGGCGCAGCTGGAAGGTCGGGAAGCCGGCGATGTCATCGAGGTGCCCATCGACGGCAACCTGATTTACGGCCCGCGTGACGAAAACCTGGTTTTCACCGATCGCATCGAAAACGTGCCCGAAGAGTACCGGGAAGTCGGTATGAAGATACTGATGGAAAACGAAAAGGGGGAGCCGCGGGAATTCATCGTCACCCGCTTGGATGGAAAAACCCTGACCGTCGATGGCAACAACCCGCTGTGTGGCAGAGACCTGGTTTTCAAGCTCGAAGTCCTGACCGTCCGGGATGCGTCACCTGAAGAGATCGAAGCCGGCACCAAGATCGTCGATGGACCGGACATCGACATTGATCCTGATCGCATCGTGCCTATTTGAGCCACTTGTGCGGGCCCGGATCAGATCTAGCCCGCAAACAGTTTCTTCAAAACGTTGATTACGTATTCGTAGGTGTAAGAATTCTCTCCGCAGTGAACGATTTCGTCATCGTTCTTGCGGAAAGCCAGATAGGGATGAACCTCGACGCCGTCAGACTCGATAACTGTCGTGTCATCAATGATACTGGCGACGCTGAACGCGATGTTGGCTGTCAGTTCCTCGAGTTTCTCACCTTCCAGTCCCCCTTCAACGAGCTTCGTCATGATGCTCTCGATAATCTCCTCGATGAATAATTCCTGATATTCATCGAACGCTTCAGTTTCCAGTTTGAGATTCATGGCCTGGTCCAAGGAAAAGTATTTAGATTGTTTCCGCAATTTTATCATGGCGATGATACGAGGCGGTGAACCGTGACCAGGGTCGGTCAACCGAGCGCGTCTGCCTCAATCGAGATCGGCAATTGCGAATGGTGTTATAGTTCGCCCTACAAGTCAGCGGCAGCTGATTCCGTATTTCTCTGATTATGTCCAATACATGAGCTTACTCGTTATCGAAATACCTGCCATTTCTGACGTGGCCCTGGAGATCATGAAGCGCGTGATAAGCGAGAACGAGAGCACGCAAGCAATCTCCGACGAAAAATCAGGCCCCATACCATTGGCCTCTGCCCTGTCAGATTTTTTTCAACTCGCGTCCGGACTGGAATACGAAGGACGGCAACCGGATACCGAAGTGATATCCGAGCTCGCCTATCACGCCCTGGATTTGGTCGACAGGTTGTCATATCAACTCCGTCAACTTGACATCCATGACCAGCGTGACAACCTCGCGCGCGTATTTGCTTCGCTGGCTGTCTGGTTCGCACGCCACAGCGCGGTACTGGACAACCTCGACGGCGCGGCTGAAGGTTTCGCCATCCTGGTAAACGGTGAAAGCAAAAAAGGTGAACTCGTAAAGCTGACTCGGCTTATGGATGAGGTATTGGAAGCGGCGTCCGATGATCTGAAGGTGGACGCAGACAGGAGCAATCCGTGGCGTCCCTGGCGAGTACTGAATCTCAATTCAGGCGTTGCCGCCACGCGATCCCTGGATGTGCAGCTGATGCAGAGCACGTTTGAGAAGCTGGGTCGTCGGCTGCCTTACGACATGCCGGGATTTTTCGCTGACGGTAAAAGGCAATTGGACGCTCAGGACGTCCCGCAGGAAGCGCGTGATGTGATGAGTCGGTACGCTGAAAAATGGTTGGCCCGGCCAGTTCACTGAGGTTCGGTGCATCGCCTGCTTGCTGGGCGCTGGGTTTAAAGAACGGCGCACGGCTATACCGGCGAGCTATCGAACTTTAAACGGGTCGTGTCTATGAGCCGAGAATCCTCAGTTGAACGCTTCGAGAATTACATAGGTTATTGGATTATCGATAAAAACGCGCACCCATTCGGTTCACTCCTTGTGTAAACGCTGCTACGGCCTCCAGCGCGCAGCGTTTGACTCGTTGGAACCGTACCACTATTCCGCCTCGTCATGCCTTGCCAGACACTACGCGATGCGCACCCTGGAGGCCGTCCAACTGAGGATTCTAGGTTGAAGCTGATTCAAAAACACATTCTTAAAGGCACTCAGGAATTCGAACTTCTAGACGATGAAATTCATGTCCGGATCAAAGCACCATTTAAGGAAAAAGAATTCACTGTGCCTCTGGCTATTCTGAACCCTGAACCAGTTTCCGATGATTCACACTTGCATTTTCATAGCCGGGTTAAATGTGGACCGCTGTTGTCGCTGCGTCTTAACAAACCCAATACAGAAGAGTTCAACGCTTTCGTCGATGCGGTAAAACAAAAGGCGCTTGAACAGTTTAACGCCTTTGCCGGTATCAAATAGATTGTAAAGGCTTCGCTCGAGAAATTCTGCGTGTTTACCAGCTGGCGAAAGGATCATCCGACAGCAGCATGCCAATGTATGGGGCGTAAGTTAAGACCGCGCCTTGAAGAGAACCCAGCGCGTTAAACTCATTAATCATGCGCGACAGGTATGATTCATTCTGGGGATCGGCTTGAAGCGCTTCAAGGGCGGATAAGAAAGGTCCGATCTTTTCCGTACCAACGTGCGCCGAGAGCATATGGATGGCGTTTGCAATACCCTCGGGGGAGATGCTCTTGTTTTTCCTTGTCGCGCGCCTACTTTCGGGCGTGTCAAACTCAGGTGGCTCGTGGTAGACATTACCGTTCAACGCAGCAGGTGTTCCAGACTTCAGCCCGGCAAATGCGTTGAATTCGTCGCGTGCCTTTTGCTTGACAAGATTCACGAAAGCATTGAACTCTCGCCGGTTGGGTTTTGCCAGAAAAAGCGACAGCAAGGGTTCGTTATTGACGCGACTGGTAAACTCGAGAAATGATTTGCCTATGACCGGCTCCGGGTTCAACACCGTAAGCATCACGGTCAGCGACTCCTCTTTATCGAAACGCGGTTTGATACGAACATTGATTACATCATCGATAATCTCGAATTCGCGAGTGCCTTTTAGTAAGTGATTTTGTACGAGTTTAGTTGTCATAACGTGTTAAAGAATATTTAATCTTATCCACCCTTTAAAAGCGTTAACGAGCCACTCGGCCCTGCCTTTCGGCCGACGAGGTTTGGCACAACAGAGCCCCCAACGCTCCCTGCGTTCCGACATCCAGTCCTGTTTATAAGCGTCATTGCCTGTTAAAAAATCGATCTCCTCGACCTCATCGATATCAATAACATACTCCATCATGCGACTGGTTAGTATGGAGCCGGGTGAATATTTCTTCCAGGACTCATCGTAGGCTAATTTGAAGATACTGGCTTTTTTATGCGCGACAAACCAGAATTGCGCAGCAGCTGGCTTGTCTTCAATATAGAGTATGGCGAGTCTCAGCCAGCCTTGGTCCGACAAGCTACTCGCCAATCCTCCAATGAAGCCTCCGAAGAGTTCATTCGCCTTCCAACTGGCTTTGTAAACCGTATTGTAGTCAGCTATCCCCCGTGGCAGATCATCGCGAGTATAGATATGAATTGTGTAACCGTGCTCACGTTCAAGTTTACGCTGTTTACGAGCAATGGTGTTGCGCACTCGAGAAGGGCGCGCCGCCATGAAGTCGGCAAACGATTGCCCGTGTAATCTACATGTCCAGTTATAGAAACGAAAAAAGCGATGACAAGAAAATCCCGACGACTCCATGGCCTGTTGTAGCCGTTCCAGGTTTCCGTCGTTTTCGGCAATAGGACTCAATCGCAGGGAAGAAAGCGGCAGCTGGTTTAATCCTTGAACCAGGCAGGCCAGGATTTCTTCCCGACCCTTATCAGCGAGCAACAATGTATAAAGCGATGTGTACAAGTGCCCGAGGGAGCGACCATGCTCGGTTCTATTTCTCATGAGTGGCAGGATCGTCAGCACACGGCCTCGCTCAACTACACAGGCCAGCAACATCGATTGACCGTCCTCAAGAGTGTCGTTAACCAGGTTCTCGAACCATGGTTGTGAGAAAAATATACTCTCTTTCTCGGCCTGTGCAAAAAGCGCATCGGCGCTTTCAGGTAGGTCATCCCAGGCAGCGTAACAGGCGAACTCCATGACTGAAATCAGTTAATCGACCGGTTGCTCTTTTCCGAATCACCTGAAATCTCGATCAATTCAGAGACCTCAAGAACACCGTTGATTTCCAGGAACGGACAAGCCTGCGCGGCAGCAAGCGCCTGTGCCATTGAGCCCATTTTCATAATGCTTAACCCGGACATCGCTGTGATGCTACCGGGTTCGGTTGTGCCATCAGCACGTACTGTATGCGTATCCTTGAAAGGTACAGCGGGACTCACTACAGCGTCCCCCAGCGAATTCAGCCATTGTTGATATTTTTCGAAATGCTTTTGCCCTTCTTCGGGAGTGGAAGGGTACTCACCTCCCAAATAAGTGAATATATACTGCGGCATATCGAATGTTCCTTTACAAGATGTAAGCGCATTGGCGAATCCTTGGATTCTAACGGAGATGGCCGCAAAAAGCGGAAACTCAATGCCATAAATGTTGCTTATAGAACAGCAAAAAGAGGAATGGCCCAGGTCGGTGGTTGACAATGAGCGTATGTTCTATAATATCGCCGCGAAAGATGACCATCTGTAATGTTTTTAACGTTGATCAGCTGCAGCAGACTGCAACTGGATGAACGACAGCTGACCATAAAGGTGATTTATGAGTGGACAACCTAAAAGCAGGCCCAAAGTACCCGAGGGTAAAGCGCGCTTTGTACTGACTCGTCAAAAAGAGCCAAATGAAAAAGGCTTTGTCGGATACGAGACTATTTGGGAGTCTTTCCAGAAAGTAGCCGAGTACACTACGCCGAAACGCCCGTAAACTTGAGTCAACCGCGAACCTCTAGAGGTTCGCGGCGTTCCAGCTTTGTCGCATAGCTCATGCCGTACCCACATCGTGCGACTTAACCTTGGCGAACGCAATGCAGCAATAATTGGGCATCGCGGGTTGCGGCATTCTGTTCAAGCCGTGCACGCGAGCGCCGCCGTGTTCTGCGACGTCATCGTGCGACTGCGCATCGAGCTTCCAACCATCGTTTTGTTAGCGACATCGCCATCTCGACCAGACTGCGTCGTGTATTGCCCGATTCATGTTCTTGCCGTCTGCGGCCGTCGGTAAAAAAATCGCATGGATGGTCGCGTCGCTTTGACGCGATATGTCGGCCGCGCCCAGAGTTCGCGCATCATGTTGGGTTGGGAACAGAATCCGCGGTGGCGGGCCCGACCCACGCGCCTCAAGCGAGGCCAGAACCACGCCGAACCCTAGGCACCATCGGCTTTGGCCGATGCGACCTTACGGTCAATCTGAGTCAACAATCCCCGGATCTGAGCCGCATCGCGAGCGCGGTGCGTTGTCAACGTCCCCTGCCATGCCGCGACGGCCTCTTCGGAAAACCACAGGGTCTGGTCGTCTCGTTTTCGCAGCGCAGCCCCGTACTCCGGTCAATTGCTGATGCGGTGGCGCTGGCTCGCATACGTCTACTGGCTGCGTTTCGCGTATCGATGTCCCACGTCATGCTCAACGTCCCTGAAAACAATACGATATCAAATTGGAAATTGGGTACTCGGCGGAGCCATGCACCAAGGCCGATGTACGCTGGATTGAACCTACTGTAGGGAATACACGACGACAGGAGTCCGCGATCGCCGAATAAAGTGTCACGGAAACTATTGCGAAGGACAGCTCATCGGCTAACTTAAGCTCCAAGTCATCATCGAGTCCGCTTGTACTGTGGCTGGAAACCGGGCACTCGGACTTTCTTCAACTCCCGCGGGTATGACCGTTCGGGCCTTACCGCTTCCGCACACTGCGCGATTCGTTGCAACAACTGCCAGCACAATTCCAGAGGGGAAGTGTGCAATAGCAACCGCACAAGGTTATTCTTCATCTTTGATAGCGCATTGGCGAAGTTGATTCGATACGCATGCTTGCGATGGTGGTAGCGTTCGTCGGCCAGCCATTGCGCCAGTGTGGCGATGAGGGCGGTGAGGTTCTGCGCAAAGATCTTGGCATGGAAGTCCTGCAGTACGACCTCAGCTGAGCGACCAGAAAAGTCTCGATCTCCAGGCGCTGCTTTTCGCGTTTGTAGTTCTCTTCGATGCCCCAGCGCAGCGCATAGAGCTTGGCGAACTGGCGTCGAGGATAAACCTTCTGATCGAGTAGCGAGGTGGCCAGCACTTCGACTTCACCGCTGTTCAGTTCGACCCGAATCAACCGTACCCGCAATGGCTTAGACGGCAGATGATAGTCTCGATACTGACGCACGCTGGCCCGATTGGGTGTGAGCAGGACAGTGCGCTGCTTAACGCCGTCAGCAAGGAAGGCCGTCACCTCGGGATGAAATTCGTGCTTGAGCCGCGCACAGTAGTGATGCTGCTCGATATGGTGAAAGGCGAACAGCCAGAACGCCGGATAACCTCGGTCGTAGAGCGCCAGGTCATCACGTTTGAGATTGAGCAGATAGCCACCAGCCAATTCCCGCTCGCCGGTGCGGTACGGTTCCATGTCGGCCTGTATCACTAACCCATTGAACACATCGTAAAGCCGCGAGAAACGCGCCAGCGGAACACCGCTGCCGGCAGGGCGACCGAAGTACTGATCAATGTCGGGCGTATCAGGCAGGCGCGCCGTGGAACCATCCACTACCAACTCCCGCCATCCGCGCCAGCGACGCTGTGCAATACGGGTGGCCGCTGTATCCACCAGGACATCGTTGAGCAACGCCAACGCTTCGGGTTTAAGTTTTTGCCGCGCCCGGCAGAAGGCGGCCTGCGAGACGGTGTGAGGTGGTACGTTGTCTTCGTGCAGTGTCTCGAAGAACTGATCCAGTTCATCACGCACGGTGCCTTTGTGCAGATTCAACAGCGTCGGCACCAACACGTTCAGCGGCAATGCTCGCTGTCGGGTGAAAGCGTTGTCATGTCGGCGTGCTCGGCGCAAAAAATCATCAGACCCCACCATCGTTTTTATCGGGGTATAGATATTTTCAAATGACCTTCAGAATGGCGCGCTGATCGGTTGTGGGTGACACAGGTTTGATAAGCATGGAAGTCCTCTGACCGTGTTGACAATGTCGTATAATTTAACATTATTTCAATTGGTTATGCGTTAAGTTAACGACATTGACCTTAGTTCTGCTTTCGATATCAGCAACATCCGCAGAAGTGACAGCGGATGTTTTGAAGCTCCGAAGACGAAAAGCAGGCATAGACATCATTACCATGGCAGATACTAGCGAAGGTCGTTACGACTCCTGAGAAAAAGTAATATGAGCCTGAGTTGAGGAATACTTTCCTTTTCGGATTGACGGGCAGGTAGCTATTGCTGGCACCGTAAACTCGTTGCGCGCTGGTTCGATCAGTTCAAGTCTCGTCGCATTCTCGGCAGCCCCAGAATCAATGATGAAATCGAACGATTTTGTGGTGCAACATGCGGGCTAAAGAGAAATCGGATTGGGGCTATGATCGCCTCGTTGAGGCCATGGCGAACTTTGGCTACACGCTATCCGATCAAAGGGAGTGAAACATCTTCCGTCGAAACGGCCTCCCGCCTTTACTGGCGAGAAAACGTACAACTACGCGGGCCGAATTCATCCGTGCATACCTTTTTGTTTTGGTCGGTACAGGCTTGTTCACGGTTGAGGTACTGCAGTTGCGCGGGTTGGGCTCTTACGACGTGTTATCTGCGTGCATCTGGAGAGCCGCCACGTAGAACCCCTCATGCTTCCCGCCCGAAGTCCGAATTAGAACGTCTGCGCAAAGCGGTGGAAAAGATCGGTGATAGAAGAGGCTGTGTCAAAGCTGATCCTATTGGCGAGGCGTCGTTGCGGCGCGTGCTTTGCGCTTACGTGACACATTTTCATGAGGAGAGGATCATCAAGGCAAGGATAGTGTGCTGTTCTTTCCGTCGCGTCAGGAGCCATCAACTTACCGGGATCAATCAGGTTGTTGTCGGAAACGTTTGGGCGGTTCAATTACATACTACCATCGACCGGTCGCATGAGTATTTCGGCCCCACGGGTGCGGCGAAGAGGATCTCCTATTTGACGCTTTGTCGGTGTCGCGCCGGGCTATATCGACCGCCGCAGTATTAACAAAACGCTGGACCCTACCGCTTTTAGCGATCCTGTGACCGCGACGGATGTCCGCGCGAGTGTGTGATCCCGGTTCTGATGCGCCAGGATATCGCCCGTAGCGTCAACCCTCTACTAACCCAGCAACGCGGCAGGTGCGTGGGTCGTACTCGTTGCCTCCTGCCCGGATGAATGGATACAGGAGATCCGAGGTCCCGCACCCACCGAGACCGTCTCACCGCATTCACCAACGACGAAAACCCCGGTCGAGCCGGCCGTCCGCTTTTCTTGACGCCATTTTTACGTAACCATGATCGAACTCGGGTATTTGGGCCGGTTCGAACGCCGCGGCTGACGCGGGGTGACGATGGCCTTTGTTCACAGAGCAAACGGAAACAGGGCTAAGAAAGATGTACGTTAAGACAACTAAGGCAGTACTGATCATTGCGTGGTCACTGGGGGTGGGTTCGGTTAGTGCGGCACAACCGCAGCTTGCCTTACCCGGCGCCTTGCACGACGCCGATTTCTATAACGACGGGCGTCCGGGCGAGGCTGCCGTAAAACTTGGACAGTTTTTGTACTTCGACAAGATTCTTTCCGGTAATCGCAATATTGCCTGCGCCACCTGCCACCACGTGCTGGCCGGTACCGGCGACGGGTTGGCCTTGCCGGTCGGCGAAGGCGGGCAGGGGCTGGGGGTGATGCGCGATACAGGAGCGGGTGACCACGCGATCGAGGAGCGGGTGCCGCGCAACGCACCGGCCGTCTACAACCTGGGCGCCCGTGCCTTCAAGGTCATGTTCCACGACGGGCGAATCCGTGCCGACCCCGGCGAACCTTCCGGGTTTGAGAACCCGGCCGGGCTGGAGCTGCCGTCCGGTCTGGACAACGCCCTGGCGGCGCAGGCGATGTTTCCGGTCACCTCGGTGACCGAAATGGCCGGGCAGGTCGATGAAAACGCGGTGGCCGACGCGGCCGCGGCCGGCATCCTGGCGGGTCCGGACGGCGTCTGGGAACTGCTCGCAGGGCGCCTGCGGGCGAACGGCGAATACGTCGAACTGTTCAAAGCCGCTTTCGCGGATATCGATGCGGCGGCGGATATCACCTTCGTGCATGCCGCGAACGCGATTGCCGCATACGAGGCGACGGCGTTCCGCGCGGACGACAGTCCGTTCGACCGGTATTTGCGAGGTGATCGTCGCGCCATGAGTCAGGCGGCCGTGCGCGGTATGCGGCACTTCTACGCCAACAACAGTTGTGCTTCGTGCCATTCCGGAGCGTTGCAAACGGATCTCGAATTCCATTCGATCGCGATGCCTCAGATCGGGCCGGGTAAAGGTAACGGTCCGAGCGGGCACGACGACTACGGCAGGGAGAACGTGACCGGTCACCCGGCCGACAGGTACAAATTTCGCACGCCGTCGCTGCGAAACGTCGTGTTAACCGGCCCTTGGGGACACGACGGCGCCTATGACAGTTTGCGCGCCGTGGTCGAGCACCATCTCGACCCCGTCCGGTCGCTTTACAACTACGATATCGAGCAGGCCCGATTGCCGTCGCGCGAGGATCTCGACGCGATCGACGGTGCGATCATGGAAGACGACGACACGCTCGAAGCTATAGCGGCGTCGAGCGAACTTGCGCTGCGCCGTATGTCTGGCCGCAAGTTGAATGACATCATCGCCTTTCTGCACGCTTTGACCGACGAGAGTAGCCTGGATCTGCGTGCTAAAGCGCCGACCCGCGTGCCGAGCGGCCTGCGTCTGGCGGACTGAGATCGCTCCGGCGTCGATCAGCGCGACGTGGTGGTTCCTGCGGCAAAATGCCGGGTCGATCGACAACCGGTGCCCCCGGATTCGGCGGTGTGATCAAGGGCAGCCGACCCTGACAGAACGGGGGCCCGAGGCCCCCGTCTTATTTCCAGATCGAGTAAGGATGGCTTAGAAGCACGCGCCGCACGCAGCGCTGTCCCCACAATCCGGGCCCGCGGATACCATCTTGAACGCGAAGGTGAAAAGGGGATTGGACAGGTTGTCCTTGTTCTCCTGACTGTTGACCTGCGGGTTGTCGTTCATCCAGCCGCTCGGGCACATCAGGGTTCCCGTGCTGCCGGGCGTGAGACTGGCGGTCGCCGCGGCATTCGGATGGTGCAGGCCCGCGACGTGTCCCAGTTCGTGCGCCAGATGGGTCTTGTCGATGCCGCCGCGCGCGTTGCCGTCGCTGGTGATGATCTTCGCCGATGCCGTGCCGGAACCCCAGGTGGCACCGCCGCCGTGGGAGCTTTCCGGGCTGAAATCATCGATAAAGTAGACCTCGACGCATTGATCGTCGTTGACCTCGGCCAGCAGGTTCGACTCTTCGGTCGTGGTGGTGCCGGATTGCGCGGTGACTTCCCAATAGCTGGACTGCCACACGGTCTTCCAGTCCTTGACGTTGAATACGAGATCGGCTTTTGCCCACTGCTTCCTCGCCTCGGGCAGGCCGAACGCGAGGCCGTCACCCGTATACTCGGCGGTAATCCGGATCGGCCAGCCGCCAATGTACTTCAAGCGGCCGATGCGCACCGGCTGTACACACAGTCGCTTCGCGACTTCGAACCAGATGATCGGCGTATATTCGAACTCCAGCACGCGCTGCGGGATATCGATGACATAGCGCGGAAAATCGTTCTCGAAATCTTCCTCGGCCTCGAGGCGCATCGCGATTCCGCCCCTGGACTTCTGCACTTCTTTGCTGTTGCGCGCACGATCACGCAAAGTGTTGAGCGGCTCATCGACGTAGAAATCCACGGACAGATAGGCCTTTTGCGTTGGTGTTTCGTACAGGTCTTCGTCTTTCTCGGTGTCGCCGTTGGGGCCCACCATGGCCGCCATGAAAGCGGCGTCCAGGTAGCCGACGATTTCACCGGACACCCGGCCCGAGCGTGGATCGTACTTCAGGTATTGCGGGTAGCCCATGTCCTTGGCGGCAAAACCCAGCACACCGGTTTCCGGTCCGTCGTCGCGGCCGTTGGAGAGCGCCCGTTGCGGCACGTTGAAATAGGCAACATTGAAGCCTTTTATTTCAACCAAACCGCGTTTCAGCTGATCGTCGGTGGCCGTCAAATGCATACTGGTCCGGCCGGAAATCTCCTGGCTTTCGCCGTCGACGATCAGCGTCGAGTTGAGCGGCATGGTGGAAATCATGTTCAGACCCTGACGGTCGTCAGCGCGTGGGTCGAGTACGGGCTGGTAACCCGGGTTTGGCGATATCAATTTCGTGGTGTTCAATGCCACCGACCCTGTCGGCTGCAGCGTTGCGGCTTGCAGCAGTGAAGCCGTCGAGATGGCCAGTGCCGCGGCACCAACGAGAAGTGCTGTTTTCATCTATCTGTCTCCGTGTACGTCTGAGCGGATTTTCTTGGGAAGAACCTCACCGGTTCCGGGGTTGGTTCGAGATCTGGTCGTGCACGTTTCTAAATGCACGGCACAGGTTGTATTCAAGCCAATCCGGAGCGGACGGCGGGGGACAAGATTCACCGCAGTGGCGTGAACAATTCACGGCGACGATCGTCGCTGACTGTGCTTTGGGCTTGAGCGGCGCTGCTCCATCCCGTTGTCGGACCGCAATGCCAGTAGTTCACACTTTCACGGTCCGCTATTCACTACCGGGCCGACCCGGCCTATCCCAGACTTCAAGTGCGCGTTGTACTGTCAAGACAGCGCGGTATGTCAGGTTCGCCGGGCGCTGTATGCGGGCCGGCGATCGTCACGTCAACGGTAGGAGAGCAGGAGTTTCAACATGAAGAAAATCGACAAATCTCAAACGAAGAACAGGCCGGCCAGCATCGAGCCCGACGCCATTGCCGCAGTCGCGCGGCAAGGCGTGACACGCGCCCTTGCTGCGCGTCAAGCCATGGTTGATATGTCTGACGCGGAGATTGGCGCAGTGGACGGGGGCGTCGCGCTGGCTATCAGCAACGGCTTTTCGCCGTCCGCGAAACTGCTGTTGCCGATCATCGCCGGCGGTATCTGGGGTCCAATCGAACTCGGTGGGCTTGCCAACCCGGCGCTGGGCAAAACGACGTTTGGATAAAGGAGCGGACCATGACAACCGAACGCGAAACGCTTTGCCCCAGCGCCCAACCCGATTGGGAGGGGGTGCGGCTGTTCGCGGTTGTCGGTGGGACTCCAGATAGGCCGGAAACGGCCTATCTGGATCGTACCCAGCCGGTAACCGATGAACTGCTCGAACTGGCGGGTCCGGTCGCGCCGGCGGAGATCTTCCGCTTTGCCGCACCTTGCGCCAAAAACCGCTGCCAGCACTTTGACGGCGCGCGCGACACCTGCCGACTGGCCGAAAAAACCGTGCGTTATACCCAGATCTCAGTACTTAAACTTGCGCATTGCGCCATTCGCCGATCGTGCCGTTGGTGGCATCAGGAAGGGTTTATGGAATGCCAGCGTTGTCCTCAGGTCGTGACCGTCAACTATCAGCCGTCGCCGGAAATGCGGCGCGCCGCCGACCCCGGGTCCGTGTAGGGTGTTTAGACGTGATAGCTGATGCTGGTATGGGTGGCGTCGCCCATCAGCTTTTTGAAGTCTTCACGACTCATGTGAATCAGGTGGTTGTGATCGCCCGCCTCGAAATAGATATCGGACTGCTCGAGCAGTGCATCGTCGACCACGGTATCGATGTCGTAGAGCAGGCCGGCGGGCGGAATGGCGCCGACCTGGCAGTCGCTGAACAAAGCCGTCGTTTCATCCTCGGTGGCCAAGCCCACGTGCCGCTTCAAGGTGTGGTGCAATTGACCGAAATGTAACCGGTGCGTAGCGGGCAGAACGGCGAGCATGTACCCGTCGTCGTCCTTGAGGAGTACCGCCTTGGCCACCTTCTCGCCAGGCCGATGGGCGGCTGACGCACAACGTTGGCTGGATTCGGCGTACTCATGATAGACGGTCTCGTAGGCCAGATGGTGCGATTCGAGAAACGAACGCAAACTTATCGCGATTCCCATTGTTGCGACCTCTTGCGATGGTTGGACACACCCTTCAGTATAGTCAGCACAGTACTTTGCCGGCGAAAAATCACCTGATCCCGGGAAACCCGCCGTCGTCTCGAAACAGATCCTGCGAGACCAAGAAAACGTGAACGATTCCAGTGCAGCGACTGCCGTCTTCCGGCTATACGCGGAATTAAATGATTTTCTTCCGCAGCTTCAAAAAGGGTCGCAAATCGCTCTGTCCTTCGTGCCTCCGGTGCCGGTGCGGCATCTGATCGAGCTATTGGGCGTGCCCCATACCGAGGTGGAGCTGATCATTGCCAACGGCCGATCGGTGGGTTTGGATTATTTCGTGTGCGACGGCGATCTTGTCAGTGTCTATCCGGTGTTCGAGGCATTCGATATATCTCCACTATTGCGACTGCGCCATGCTCCGTTGCGCGAGTCGCGTTTCGTGGTCGACGTGCATCTGGGTAAACTCAACCGCTACCTTCGTATGTTGGGTTTCGACTCTCTGTTGGATGCGACTTGGGACGATCGCCAACTTGCGGCCGTATCGGCGGAGCAGCACCGGATTCTGCTGACACGGGACAAGGCCTTGCTGATGCGCGCCTGTGTCACCCATGGTTGCTATGTCCGGTCGGCCGCGCCAAAGCAGCAGCTGCGTTACCTGCTGAGACGGCTGGATCTGTATCGTCAGGTTCGCCCGTTCACCCGTTGTATCGAATGCAACGGTCGAATCGATCCGGTAGCGAAGAAGGAGATCGAAGCTCGACTGCCGGAGCATACCCGCCGCCTTCACCGGGAATTCTGGCGCTGTGCCGGTTGCGGCAGGGTGTACTGGAAAGGTTCCCACTACAGCCGGATGAACCGTTTAGTCGAACACCTGGCCAACGCTGAGCGGTGAGGCCTGCGAGCTTTCAGACAGGACCCTACGGAATCACTGTCTCGCAGGTCTGGTCCCCGCTTCGCCGCGAACTTGATAAAATCTGTAAAACAAGAGGTTAAGTCGCTATTCGGAGAACATTGACGTACGTCAATTCGAAAGGGAAAAAATCCCACATCTGACTCAGGCATCTCAAAATGCCGCCGCGTTACTTGCATAATCAGGGCGCGAGCAAGTCTTCAGCATGCTCCGACTGGAATTTTGCCCATTACATTTTGAATACCAAAAGGTGGCAATGATGAAGGGGAGAACTTTTTCCTTGGGGAACCTCGAGCGTTGGTTGATAGTGGCGCCGCTGATTGTTTTTTTCTCGGCTGGGTTTGCGCGGGCCGATCGCGACGAAGCGGAAGACCTTGAAGGTCCGGCGCTGACCATCACCCAAGCCGAATGGAAGTCGAGCCCGCAGCGGCTCGCCGTCGAGGGCCGCGGAAGCAATGGCGCCACCGTCACGGTGGTGAACGCCGATGATCCGTCGCAGGTGCTGGGCAGCGATCAAGTCGAAGATCGAAGTTGGGAAACCGCCACCGAAAGACCGGCTCCCGTGCCCTGCCGCATTCGTGTCGTGCAATCCGACGGCGGTACGGCGGAACGCGATGTCGGCGGTGCGCCGGACGACTGTGGTTCGAGTGAGGTAACTTCCGCTGCAGTGCCGACGGTGCCGAACATCACCGTCGACGACGTCACGGTGAGCGAGGGTGCGGGCAGCGCGGTGTTCACGGTGAGTCTGTCCAAGGTGACCGACGAGCCCGTGAGCGTGCAATACGCCACCGCCGATGGCAGCGCCAGCTGGCGTGAAGACTATCGGTCCACGCGAGGCCGCGTCTTGATCGCCGCGGGCGCCGCGAGCGCGACCATCGATGTACCGATCGTCGACGACGACTTTGTCGAGCCGGACGAGACCTTCAGCGTCGTCCTTTCATTTGCCTACGGCGGGGTCGTCACCGATGCCCGCGGGGTCGCGACTATCCTAGACAACGACGATGACACTCCGCCGCCCGTCGTGCCCGACATCACGATCAACGACATCACGGTGGATGAGGGTGCGGGCAGCGCCGTGTTCACGGTGAGTCTGTCCGAGGCGACGAGCGAGCCCGTGAGTGTGCAATACGCCACCGCCGATGGCAGCGCCAGCTGGCGTGAAGACTATCGTTCCACGCGAGGCCGGGTCAATATCGCCGCGGGCGCCACGAGCGCGACGATCGATGTACCGATCGTCGATGACGACGTTGTCGAGCCGGACGAGACCTTCGGCGTCGTCCTGTCCTTCGCGCGCAGCGGGGTCGTCACCGACGCCAGCGGTGTCGCGACTATCCAGGACAACGATACCGCACCGCCGCCTGACGAATTGCCGGAGCCGGTGAGCCAGGAAAGCAATACGGGGCTGCTGGGCCGGGATCTCGGCACTCACGTGGTATTGGGCGCCAACGATCTGGGCATGCATTGCGCAGATCAGGACGACAGTATCTTCAGCGTGCTGCCGCCGTTCAACGTGCTTCACGCTCAGGTCATCAAGCGCGGCTCGCGGCCGACGATACTGGACGGTACCGAGGTGCAGGTGACCTACTCGGCAGCGTCCAACCCCAACGATCCGGCGGCCCCGAATTCCATCAACTCCACCAGCGCCAATTTCCCGATCGCCGCGGTGGCGGATCTGCAGGTGTTCAAAGGGAACTTCTGGGACCAGAATCCTTTGACCGGTAATCCGCAAGGTTACGATACCTTCGAGCCCTTGTTCTTCGGGCTGCTGACGCCCGACGCGGTGGTCATCGACCTCGGTCTGCCGGCGCCGGAAACGACGGCCTTGACCGCCTGTCTGCCGCCACCGCTCGGCAGCGGGGCGCCGGACGGTTCGGATTGCCACTTCGAGCAACAGGCCATGCCGGGCATCAGCGATCCGTATCTGGCAAACGTTGCACAGCCCATGCACTTCGACAAGGACACCGGGTTTTTCGCCGACCTGCTGGGCGCGGACGACAGCATCCCAGGCGTTGCCAATCAACCGTTGGGCGGCTTGATTACCGATGTCAACTGGTTCCGTGCCGACGGTATCCCGATTCTCCCGGTCGACGACATGGGGCGTGGCAACGCCTACCCGCTGGTGCGGGTGCAGGCCAAACAGGGCAATACCACGCTGGCGTCGACCGACGTGGTGCTACCGGTGGCGGCCGAAGCCGATTGTCAGCTTTGTCATGCCGAGCCACTGGATTGTGCTGATCCGAGATTACCCATCGAACTGCAGAGCAGCGAGTGCAACGGCATTGCGGTTTCCCCGACTCGGGTGTCGGGCACCACGTTCGAAGTGGAAACCATAGACTCCGCACCGGGCTTTACGATTGAGCAGAATTTGCTCAATGCTTCCAAGATCAACATTCTGCGCCTGCACGACGCCAAGCATGGCACCAGCCTGGACGCGGCCCGCAATGTGGTCTGTGCCAGCTGCCACTACTCTCCGGCGCTGGATCTGGCGCAAGTCGGCCCGCAAGGGGATCAAACGGTCAATATCAGCATGTCACGGGCCATGCACGGCCATCACGGCGATCTGCTGGTCGACGGCGCGTTGGTGTTTCCCGACATGCCGCCACCGGATCAGCGCGGTGTGGGGGAGCAGCAGGACATCCTCAACCAGACCTGCTACCAGTGTCATCCCGGTAAACGCACCCAGTGTCTGCGGGGCGCCATGGGCGGGGCGGGTATCGTGTGCCAGGACTGTCACGGCAATATGACGCAGGTCGGTAACGATTTCACTGGTGGTGGTCCGCGGGTTTCCTGGGCCAGCGAGCCCAAGTGCCAGTCCTGCCATACCGGCGATGTGATGGAGCTCAACCGCCCTGCCGACACCATAGTCGCGCCCGACGGCATCCGTTTGCTGCAGGCCTATACGCGCGCCGAACACAGCGAAAACGGCGGCGACGCATTGCCCATACTGGCGGGTGCTTCGC
>CBDUNM010000086.1:0-20955 GCA_965368585.1 uncultured Chromatiales bacterium
AACCGAGTTTGTTCCCGCCGACCGCCGCCGTCGGACGTATCGATCTGGAGCGGCAGGGATACGCTGAATACCGCTTTGCACGGCTGCTGAAGATTTATGCGGCAGCCCTCTATCTGCCTCCCAACACGACGCGCGCGTCGCTACGGCGACCGGGCATACCGAAACGGCTGGATTTCTACTATTTTAGAAATGTCGACAAAAACCGTATCGCGCGCACCGCGAAATCCATTCTGCAGCGGCAGCTGTCCCCGCAGTTGTTCGCGCAGCTATACCCTGAGTACGCAGCACTCCATGAAACCTTCGACGACGCAAAACGGGGCGACCGCTTTTCGGTACGCTTCGACGGCCGCACCTTGGAATTGCATCTCAACGGCGCACTCGTTTCCCGATCGACCAATCCGGCGCTCGCCGACGCGTATTTCGGCCTCTGGCTGCACGACTCGCCGCTCAGCGACCGATTTCGCGACCAACTGCTCTCGGGCCTGGGCGGCAACTGACCATCATCGATCAATCACGACACCTACCCCGATAGTCAGTCGCATGGCATATACGCTCTCGCCCGCCTGCCGTCCGATCGGTACCGGCCTTTTTTGCTGAACCCACGATCGGTCTATGGAACGCTCCTTACTGGCAGGCCTGAGCCTGAGTGTCACCGTGGCGCTCGCCGCGCTGCACGGCATCGCGCCGGATACGCCGAAATGGGCCATCGCGCTGCCCGCCTGGTTTGCCGGTGTTATGCTTTGGTCCAACGCGAACCGGCGCACGCGCACCCAGGCGAAGGTGTTGTTCGGCATCGGCATCGTGGCCACGCTGTGGGGGACAGTCCGCGGCGGCAGCGTAGACCTCGGCGCCGCCATCGGTGCCAACGCCCTGCTGCTCGCGATGCTCGCGGCGGTATCGTTTCTGCGCCTGATGACCCGCACCGAACCCGAAGCGAGACTCCAGCCCCGGGGCTGGTATGCCTTGTGGAGCACCCTGCTCGGCGTTCATCTGTTCGGGGCAGTGATCAACCTGTCGATCGTTTTCATCATGGGCGACCGGCTGTCCGAACGCGGCGCACTGTCGCCGCGGCAGGTTATGGTCTTGACCCGCGCCTTTTCCGCCTGCGCATTCTGGTCACCTTTTTTTGCCGGCATGGCCGCCGCCGTCACTTATTCACCGGGCGCGTCGCTGCCGACCCTGATGATGTGGGGGCTGCCCGTCGCCGTCCTCGCACTCGCCATCACGGCGCTCGGCGCCGTACGGGAAGGTATGCGTGACTTCGCCGGTTATCCGATGCACTTCGGCACGCTCTGGTTACCCGCCACCCTGGCGGGCCTGGTGCTGACTCTGCACGGCGCTTTTCCCGACTGGCCGGTTCTGACCATCATTTGTCTGCTCGCACCCGGTATCGCGGTGGTTTATGTCCTCCTGACTAACGCCAGGCCCGCGGCCCGCTTAACGGCTCATCTCCGCTCCGGGTTGCCCGGCATGTCGAACGAGCTGCTGTTGTTTCTTTCCGCCGGCGTGATGGCGGCCGGTATCGGCAATCTGGTGGCGACCTTCAACGGCTGGCTGCCCCTCGACCGATACGGTGGTCCGCAGGCGGCACTGACACTCGTTAGCATGTGGGCCGCTGCGATGGTCGGCGTACACCCCGTGATCAGCATCGCAGTGCTGGGCAACCTGCTGGCTCCGTTACAGCCGGACCCGAACCTACTCGCCATGACCTTCGTCTGCGCTTGGGGAACCAGCGTGGGCGCCAGCCCGTTCTCCGGACTGACGCTCTCCATGCAGGGTCGTTACGGCATCCCGGCGATGAATTTCCTGCGCTGGAACGGCGGATACAGCCTGATCATGGTGAGCGCGGCCAGTTTGCTGTTGATCGCCTACGGTCGTCCGTAGGCGGACCACGACGTCCCGCGCGGCGGGCCCGGCAGCTTGCACGGCGTCGCTAACTGAGTGCGATGGGCGCCCGTTCAGCGCCGCAGCGGCCGTGGGGCCGGCCACTTTCGCATTCCGAGTACATAAAGCCAGTGCGGAAAATCTTTATCCAAGCCCTATCGTGTGCGTCGCGACATTCAGACTAGACTTACCCGACTGCCTTTGTCGACGCGTTCGGGCGTCGGAAAGCGTTGGTCGAAACTAGCTTGCCGAACCCGGACACGAAGAACCCGGGACCCAGCGTCGTGAAGCACGTACGTTGGGTTTGTACACCAAGGGAGAACATCTATGGCTATCAACTTCGATAAAGTACCCGTTTATATTCGGCGCGAGATCGATGCGCCGAAAAAAGTCGTCAAGCAAGGTATCCGAAACTCGACCGTCAGGCGCATTCAGGAATGGCTCAACTTTCACGAATGTCGCACCGTGATCGACGGTGATTTCGGGCCGGCCACCGCGGCATGCGTGCGCGATTTCCAGGCTATCAAGCGCAAGAAGACCACCGGGCAGGTCGACGCCGCGACGTGGGACCTGCTGGTCAAGCCGATCAGAACCGCGTTGGAGGCTCCCGCCGGCATCCGGGATATGACCGCGCAGCAAGCGGTGCTGGCGGTCGCGACGCAACATGTCCAGCAGCATCCTGTCGAGATCGGCGGCGACAACTGCGGACCCTGGGTCAGGCTCTACTGCGAGGGCAACGACGGCCGGGAATGGGCCTGGTGCGCGGGATTCGTCAGCCTGATCATGCATCAGGCCTATTTCTATCGACAACACAAAGCACCGATCAAAGGCTCCGTATCCTGCGACACCCTGGCGGCACAGGCAAAGTCCGCCGGTTTATTCGTCGAAGAGCGGGAGGTCACCTCCAGTCGCTATCCCTGGCGCGAATTCGGCGCCGCGTGCATCTTTCTGCGTCGCCGCACCGCAACGGACTGGACTCACGCGGGAATTGCGACCGATGGCCAGGGCACACCGACCAAACTAGTCTTCTCCACCATCGAAGGCAATACCAACGACGAAGGGGTACGCGAAGGTTTCGAAGCCTGTCGGCGCAAACGCGGGGTCAAAGCGGGCGACTACGACTTCATCGCTTTCACATGAAGCGCACGGGCAACCTGACGAGCATCCGCGCCCAAAGTCAAGGTACGGGAGCGACGGCCGCCCTGCCCTGGTTGTACCTTGTGCTGAGTCTGCTCGGAGGCTGTCAACACATCGCGCCAACGCCCGTCGCGGCTCAACACCCTACGCCACTCGACGCGGTCAGGGCGGGTATCGAGCGCCAGTTGAACAGGGAGGTGACGCTACAGATCGACACTTATCGTCAAGACGGCGAGTGGGCGTACGTCACCGGAAGGCCGCTCACCGAACAGGGTGCGCGTATCGACTATACCGATACCGTTTACGCTCAAGACATACGCGAGGGGTACTTCGATGACGGCTTTGTCGCGTTGGCGCGCAAACCACGACCGGAAGTCGACGATTGGACCCTGGAAGCACTGTCGCTCGGCGCCACCGATGCACCGTTCGTGGACTGGCCCAAGCAATTCGGCGTACCCAGGGATTTGATTGTGCCGCCGACGCGGTAGAGGGAACGGCAACCGTGCGCCACACGTGACCGCAGGCGCCTCCGATGCGGCCGGGTTGCATCGCCGTTGGGCGTCGTTCAGCCGGCCCTATCGGGTTATTTCGATATCGCCAAACCAAGAGGTGGCCGATTCACCGGTTTGATCGGTATCCGTGGCCAAGGCCAGGCCGGAAACACGCGGCAGGTCGGCGTCGAAGGCGGCTCGAAAATCCGCGGCGAGGTTGCGTGCTTCGGTGACCCATGCGCCCACTTCGCTCGCGGCGTTGCGCAGCACGATCACGCGTACGCGTGACGTGTAGGGATTCCAGAGACTGTCGCCGATACGGTCGGAAGCATTACCCCAGACATAGCACAAGGCAGCCGCTGGCACGGCTTCACCGTACAGCAGGCGTGCCACTTTCAGCCTGGCGCGTTCATAAAGTGAGAGTTGCGCGGGCGGATAGTCGAACAGCACGTATAGGCGCGCCGCGAAATCGTCGCCTTGCCGGGTGTCTTTACGGGCTTTCTCGATGACCCTGTCAACACGCCAGCGCCAGCGCAACACGGTACTTGCTTCCAACTCGATAGCGACGGGACGCACCAAGCTGCCTCCCGATGCCGCCGAATCGATTCGCAGCACCGTGGTGCCATCGTCCTGCTGGAGCTGAAACCGGTTGGGTTTGACATCCTGCAAATCGGCTATCCGCCAGTTGTCGGCGAAGGAACCGCCCGGCGGCATGGCCGAGAAACGTCCGAGTACGTTTGCGTCACTCAAAGCCGCCGTCGCCATTCCCGCGACCAACCCCAGGGTCGCCGCTAACCGGCGTCTACGCACCGCCGCGCACCCACCGGTGGTACTTCTCGACCCAGCGCAGAATCCTCTGCGGCGCATGCGCCCGTTTCCAGTTACCGGCCGCATACTTATTCGCCTCCGCCAGGGTCGGATAGATGTGAATGGTGCCCAAAATCTTGTTCAAACCGATGCCGTGCCGCATGGCCAGCACGTATTCGACAATCAGATCGCCGGCGTGTTCGCCCGCGATGGTCACTCCAAGTATCTTGTCTTTGCCGGGCACCGTCAGTACTTTCACCATGCCGTGCGCCGTTTCGTCGGCGATGGCACGATCCAGATCATCGATTCCGTAGGTGGTCACTTCATAGGCGATGTCTTTCTCCTTGGCTTCGGTCTCGTTCAGCCCCACTCGCGCCACTTCCGGATCGGTGAACGTTGCCCAGGGGATCACGGAAAAATCCGCGCGAAACTTTTTGAACCGGCCAAACAGCGCGTTCACCGCCGCGTACCATGCGGTATGCGCGGCGGTGTGGGTGAACTGGTAGGGTCCGGCGACATCGCCGCAGGCATAGATATTGGGATAGATGGTCTGCATATACTCGTTGACTTCGACCGTACCTTGATCGGTCACCGGAATCTCGAGCGTTTCGAGCCCGTATCCTTGCGTATTGGCGGTGCGGCCCACCGCCACCAGCACCTCGTCAAAGGGTATGCGGACTGCCGCGCCGGCGTACTCCGCGAGCATGATCTTGTCATCGCCCTCCCTGAGAAAACGGGTGGCTTTGGTTGCCAGCCGCAAATCGACCCCTTCGGCGCGGAAGCGCTGCTCCACCAGTTCCGATATCTCCGGGTCTTCGCGCATCAGGAGGCGCGGCAGCATCTCGACCTGCGTCACTTCAACGCCCACGCGGGCGAAGGCCTGGGTCAGTTCACAACCGATAGGACCGCCACCCAGCACCACCAGGCGCCGTGGCCGTTCGCGCAGGTCCCATACCGTATCGGAGGTCAGGTATCCGATGTCTTCCAGACCGGGAATGGGAGGCACGAAGGGGCGGGCACCCGTGGCGATGACCAGGGAACGCGCTGTGACGCGCCGGGTGCCGGCGGCGGTTCGCACGTCGATCGACCAGGGCGAAGTGATCGTCGCCGTCCCGAGCACGCAATCCACGCCCAATGCGCTGTAGCGTTCGACCGAATCGTGCGGTTCGATCGTCTTGATAACGCGCTGCACCCGTTCCATCAGGTCCTCGAACGAATAGTCGGCCCGCACCGAGGCAATGCCCAGCGAAGCCGACTTTTCGGCCTGCGCCAGAAACTTGGCCGAACGCAGCAATGCCTTGGACGGAACGCAGCCGGTATTCAGGCAGTCGCCGCCCATTTTATGTTTTTCGATAAGGATGACCTTTGCCTTCACCGCCGCCGCGATATAGGCCGAAACCAGACCTGCCGAACCCGCCCCGATAACGGCCAGATTGCAGTCGAATTGGGCGGGCCTGGCGTCTTGCCAGGCGGCGTAGACCTTCCGTGCGGTGGCGTATCCAAGGAGCTTTTTCGCAACAATAGGGAACAATCCCAGCAGCACGAACGAGCCCAACAAGCCCGGCGACAGCACCCCGGACAGGCTGTCGAGCTGCCCCAGTTGCGTGCCCGCGTTCACATAAACCAGCGTACCCGCCAACATACCGATCTGGCTCACCCAGTAAAAGGTCCAGGTTCGCAGCGGCGTCAGGCCCATCACCAGGTTGATCACGAAGAAGGGGAACACCGGCACCAGACGCAACGCGAACAGGTAGAACGCCCCTTCCCTTTCGATACCCCGGTTGATCGCAGCCAGCTTGTCGCCGAAGCGCCGTTGCACCGGCTCGCGAAACACAAGCCGACTGGCGAGAAACGCCAGGGTCGCGCCGATCGTTGACGCAAAGGACACCACCACGGTGCCCCAAACCAGACCGAATACCGCGCCACCGGCCAGAGTCATTATCGCCGCGCCCGGCAGCGATAGCCCGGTCACGACAACGTACAGGACGAAATACAGGCCAACCGTCTGCAGCGGCTCTGCCGCAAAACGCGATTCGATCGCCGCCTGCTGGTCGCGCAATGCCTCGAAGCTTAAAAAACGGCCAAGGTCGAACGCAAAAAAAGCAGCCAGCGCCAAGGCGATGAACAACAACAGCATGAAGCGGGATTTGGTCACGGATATTCCAGGAATGAATTGTGTGTGACGGCGTCGGTCACGCGCGTCATGGTGCAGCATCCGGTTCGCTTGAGGCGGCACCCGTCACCTAGCATAGACCGGCCGACGTTCGCTTTCCTTTCAGCAGGCAATCCCGTTCAACTCAGTCTCTGATCCATTCCAGTCGATAGAGATCGAGTCTTCTGTCTCTAAAATTCCTTACGCTGCCGTGGTGGCGTACGGTATCAAGCTTCTGCAGGTCGAGGTCAGCGATCAAGCTCATCTCGGTGTTGGGCGTCGCCTCGGCGGCGATGGCGTCATGGGGAAAGGCATAGTCCGAGGGGGTGAACACGGCGGCCTGAGAGTATTGGATATCCATGTTTTCCACATTCGGCAGGTTGCCGACGCTGCCGGAAATTATCACGTAGCATTCGTTTTCGATTGCCCGCGCCTGGGCGCAGCGGCGCACCCGTTCATAAGCGTTCTTGGTGTCGGTCCAATAGGGCACGAACAGCAGTTGCATCCGCCGCTCAGCCATCAGGCGCGCCAACTCGGGAAACTCCACGTCATAACAGATCAGGATACCGATGCGTCCCGCGTCAGTGTCGAATACCTGTAGGCCGTCCCCACCCGTGAGTCCCCAATAGTCGAATTCATCCGGTGTAATATGCAGTTTGTACTGGCGCTCCCAAGTCCCGTCGCGACGCAGCAGATAGCAAACGTTGCGCAGCGTTCCGTTTTGGTACTCCGGCATGCTGCCGGCGATGATATTGATGTTGTACTCCAACGCCAACCGCAGCATCTCCTCGCGCAGTCGCTCGGTATATCCGGCCAGATCCCGAATCGACTCGGCCGGGTTCTCCTGATTGAACTGCACCATCAGGGGAAAATTGAAGAACTCAGGGAACATGACGAAATCCGCTTTATATCCGGCGATGGTATCGACGAAATACTCCACCTGAACCATCAGTTCCTCGAACGTCGGCGCCGGGCGCATCTGCCACTGGACGGTCCCGACACGCACTGCATGCCGGCGCCGGGGCAAATCGGGGTCTTTCTCGTATTGGATATTGATCCACTCCAGCAGCGTTGCCGCCGCAGCCGATTCGCGGTCCCTTGGTTCGTAGTTCTTGATCACGTGTCGTACATGGAACCCGTTGGCCAACTGAAAACTCAGCACGGGGTCATGCAGTTCCTTGTTGACAACCTGCTGGATGTACTGAGCGGTGGTCATTTCGGTGGCATGGCTTATATAACCTGGGATGCGCCCGCCGGCGACGAACCGACGCAGGTTCAATCGCTCGCACAGTTCCTTGCGTGCCTCGTAAAGCCGCCGTCCCAGACGCAGGTCCCTATAGTTGGGATGGACAAAGATGTCCACTCCGTAGAGCGTGTCTCCACTCGGGTCGTGGGTGGTAAGATAACCGTCCCCGGTGATCTCCCGGTAGCTGTGATCATCGCCGTAGAGATCGTAATCGACGACGACGCTGATTGCCGCGGCGATGACTTCACCTTTGTCCTCTATACACAGCTGGCCGTCGGGAAAGTGCTCGAGTTGCGACAGGTACTGGTCTTTGCGCCAAGCCCCGCCAAGGGTGGGGTAAGCCGCGTCCATCGACTGTTTGAAGCTGCCGTAGTCTTGCTCCCTCAGGGGCCGCAGGACCAGCTTGTGAGTTTTCTCTTTCTTGCGTCTCTTCTTTGGTTTTTCCGAAGCGCTGTGCTGAATCTTGGCCATTGCAAATCTTCCCGATGCACGATGGCTTCAATCTTATGCCAAATCTGGATTCCCGCACATGGCGGGGCGACGCAGCGCCGGCAATCCCGTACGCGCGCGAACCGTCGAACGCGGGTGCGCCGGAAGCGGAGGACTGGTCACGCCTTACATCGAAGAACTGGGGGAACTGGTGCCGGCCGCTACCCGGCGCTTTGCGCAGCCCCGGTCGCCGTTTTATGCCGGCTGGGGAAATGCGGTCGTGCCGGGGCGGAAATTTTGTACCGGTTGCGGGAAACCGCGCTGTAGTGACGACGTCCTCAGGGCTGGGCGGGGTTCGAATCGAGCGACTTGAGGAACTGCTCGATGTCGGCGAAAACGGGATTGAGAAAGCGCAGCGAACTGGCCAGGGCGCCGATCACACGGGTGTGGTTGGTGTTCGCATAGACCCGCACGGTTACGGGCACACCCAGGCTTTGCAGCTTTGCCTGCAGCTTGCGGGTGTGGTGCAGGCCGACGGTGACGTCGCTTTCGCCGTGGATGAGCAGCGTGCGCGGTGCAGCAGCGGTTGCCAAGGCGACGGGGTTGGCTTCCAACGGGTGCGCCAGGTGGTCGAACTTGCCCACCACCGAGGGGTCGTTCAGCGGCAGATCATACGGCCCCGCCAGACCTATGAAGGCGCGGATCTCGACATCGGCCCCGTTTTCCGCCAAATACTTTGGGTCCATAGCCAGCATGGCGGCCGAATGCGCGCCCGCCGAATGCCCTGCCAGAATCACCTGCAAGGTCCCGGCACGCGCTGCCGCCGGCACCCATCGCTCGAGCGACGCGATGGCACGGGCCACATCGTCGACAAAATCGGGAAACTGTACCTGCGGGTATAGACGGTAGTTGGGAATCACGGTGATATAGTCGAGTGATGTGAACGCCTGCCCGACGAACAGATACTGATTCTTATCACCATTGTCCCAGGCGCCGCCGTGGACGAAGACGACCACGGTGTCGTGCAACGGCCGGGTCACGGGGGTGTATAGATCGAGCCGTTGGCGAGGATTTGATCCGTACGCCAGGTCGCGCTCGACGGTAAAACCGTCGCGCGGCGTCAACTGGTTCAGCACAAATACGGGCTGGCAACCGGCTAGACCTGCGATCAACAGGAGCGCCGGCACGGTAGAACGGACTTCTTTAACGCGATCCATGCACAAACACCTTACTCATCCGAAACGACCACGGCAACAGGTTCGGGGACGACTAGCCTGCGTGTTGCACCAGCCGATCGGGGACGGGGGACAAACTGTATTTTCGAGAATGCGCCCCGAACAGCACTGGCACCGCATCCCTGCTGATTCATTCGCGCCCGTCCCCGATCTATCCGGGCCCTCGCTGGTCCAGGCACGCTGGGACTTGCCCTTCACTCAAACCATAACTACCGCCATGGTTTTCCCTCCAGGGCGGCGTCCAAACGCACCTGGCCGGCGCGATCACCCCGGATACTGGCGCAACATGCAGGCTAAGGGCCTTGTTCCAGTGTCTGGAAAAAAATCGCGGCGAGAAAACCGGCGAGTGTGGCCAGACCGATTACCGAGCCGCCTTTGGTGTACGCCTCCGGCAGCATGGTCTCGGCGATCATAGTCAACATGGCGCCGGCCGCCAGTCCCTGGATCAGCGACACCTCCGCGGTTGAGGCACCGGTGAAGAAGAGATTCCCCAGCGCGGCGCCGATACCGGTCAGCACCATCAGGCTGGTCCACATCAACAGCACCCGGCGGAACGACAGCCCCTGTTGACGCATGCCCATTGAACTGGACAAGGCCTCGGGGTAATTAGACAGGAACAGGCCCGCAAGCAGTGACAGACTGAGGGTCGAATGTACCATGCTGGCACCTATGACCACCGACTCCGGAATGCCGTCCAGCATAATGCCGAGCCAGATGGCAATGGGCGCGCCGCCGTGTTCCTTGATCTTTTCGGCGACGTCCGCGGCCGAGCGGATCGGTCGGCCGGTCTCCAGGCTACGCACCGCATTTCGGACCCAGCGTGCCGCAGCGTCGGCGTTGAATTCATGACGTTCCTGCAAGTACGCCGCCACGTTTTCGGCCTGCACGATCTTGCGCACCTGCTCCTCCAGCAGGGGTGACTCGCGCAGCAGCCGCTCGAAGTCCCGCCTGCGCAGCACCCACACTTGGGTGTCCATGGTGGCCACGGCGCTTTTGGTATGCCGCGCGCCGGTGACGAAGGCAAGCCTGCCGATCGCGTCGCCATCGGTCAGCTTTTCCGCGGGCCTCAACTCATTGTGCGGATCGACCAAGGCCACCTCGCCCTTCTCGATGATGTACATGCGCTCGGCGAGTTGGTCCAGTTGGAACAGGGTCTCTCCCCGCTCAATCGTGCGATGAAAGAACTGTCCCGCCACCCGGCGCAGTTCTTTTTCCGGCAGGTCGTCGAAAATGAGCGTGCTGCCGACGTCCTGAATCAACTTGCGTACGGTCTCGTCGCCGCGATCCACCCGTACCGCCGGCGGTACCGTGCCGCGGTCGCGAAGGCTGGCGACGGCCTCCTTGACCCAGGCATCGACCCGCTCGGATTCCAGACCTTGGCGCTCCACCAAATAAACACGCACCTCCTCACCGCTGATCAGTTCGATCAGCGCGTCCTCCAGGTTCGGGGAGGTCACCAGCAGACGTTCGAAGTCGTCGCGGGCCAACGCCCACAGCGACGCGTCGGTGCGGGTGCGGGCCACGGTGGCGTGTGGAGAACCGGTGAAGAAGGCCATCCGACCAAAGGCGTCGTTTTTGTTGTTCCAGAGAAACGGCGCCATACCTTGTTGCGGATCGAGCAATTCAACCTCGCCACGTTCAACGATATACAGACGGTCAGACGGATCGTGCCGGCGATAAAGTGTGGTACCGGCAGGAATATCCTGGCGGAACAGCACGTCGCCGATTTCGTTGATTTCCCTCTCAGATAGCTTGCGGAAGGTGTCGATACGGCCCATATGGCGCAGGATGCGCCGGGAGCGCAGGCGACGTTCACGACGCAGGTGGAAAATCGCCGTCGAGGACTTGCGCAGAAAACCGCCCTGGCTGTTGACCAGCTGGTTGAGCACCACGAACAGCACGCCGCCCGCCACCGCGCCGACCGCGAGTGAATTGAATTGATCGTTCGCCAGCGCGACGCCGACCAGATCCAGCGTCAGCGCTGCCAACAAGGCGCCCGCGCCGAACGCCATCAGAAAAGCCACGACGCGCTCGCCCGGTTTCCAGACGGCAGTGGTCAGCGTGCCGAGCGGCAGCGAACTGGCACTGACGACACCCATGACAAAAGCGCTGAGAGCGACGTGTTCCATGTGCAAACGTTTGTGCTTATCTTGCGACCAGAGGGATTGAGTTGAGGTCCGAAATCATATTCGCCGGAACACTTAGCAAGGTTCCGTATGACCGGCGCTCGGTTGGATGTTCCCGAAGTATCTAGGATTCATATTTCGAATTCGTGACATTCCTTCATGCGCCATCGAGTCTACACACGTACCACCAAACGTACGGCAGAAATCGCCGCTCGCCACATAACAGTTCGCGCCGACGAGAGGTTCGGCTCCCCCGGTTTCTCTGACCGAGGCCTCGCGGCGAGGTCTACGAAATGCGGTGCGACATGTACATCGATTGCCGACACTACGCCCATACCGGCGGCATCGATACGCCGGACTTCGCGGACTGGACCTGGATGTATTCAAGAGCGCTACGCGGCATGGTGAACTGCCCGGTTACCGACCGGCTAACGCCGCATGCGCGCGCTACTCGACTGTTAAGGCACGACGGCCGTAGATGAACACCATCAGAACGACCAGCGTGCCCAGCCAGATCAAGACGTATACGACCATGGCGCGCCTGGATTTTTCTTTTTCCCACCAACTGCGCGGGCGTATACCCTTGACGTAGAAAACCACCTTGCTGGCCAGATTGACGCATACCACGTTGATGGCGAGCAGCAAGCCCGCACCGACAGCAAGGTGAGTATCGCCTTGGCCCAACATGAGTCCCAGCGTTGCCGCCGGCGGCAGTAAGGCCACGGCAACCATTACCCCCACCAGAACGCTCGGTAAACCGGTGGTCAACGAGAGCGCCGCCGCCGCGCCGGCGGCCAACGCCAAGGCGACGGAATCCATCCCGACGTCGGTGCGCGCCGTGATCTCCGGACTCGACACGTCGAATGGCCAAAGCGCGCCGATGGCCGTAGTCAACGAAATCGCCACGGCAATCCCGACCGCGGCGGTTGACGCCGACATGCGCATCAAAGCGATGTCGCCCAAAGCGGTGCCAAGGCCAAACGCCAGATTAGGACCGAGTAACGGTGCAATGACCATCGCTCCGATCACGACGGCCACGTTGTTCTCGATCAGTCCGATCGCGGCAACCGTCGTCGACAGCACGACAAGTACGATATAGTTTCGATCCAGCCGCGCATTTCTTTCGACACTGTCGTACAGCGATTCTCGCGCCGCGACCGCCGAATCCTCCTCCCTGCGCGCATCGTCCGGCCGCCTGGGCAGTGAAATCTCCACCGGCAGCACCAGTATCCGCGCCGACGGTTGGGCGACCAGGATGTGCTGCAGGGTATCCAGCGCGGCTTGGAGTTTGTCGTCCGGGACCAGCAGGCGCACCGCCTGCATGCCGTCCTCGCCCACCACGCCGAGGCGAACATCGCGCGCCTCGAGTTTCTCGGCGAGAGCCGCAATTGTATCCGAATTACCCGCGTCAGCGACGACCTCAACGTATTTCATAATCGACCTATTTGTCGTTCATGCGCGCGCGTCCCTTGGCAATTCCCCGATGCGTAGCGCAAGGTGCTGCATATACTGGCGAACGATCCGCGCCAGTTCTAAGCGACAATGCCGCTCTGCCCCGGACGATACCAGAGATCGATAGCAGGCGGTCACTGTTGTTGACCAATGCCACTGTAAACCAGGCTACCTACGCAATATACGGCCGGATGAGCCATGACGACCCGATTGGAGCGGCCGCAAAGGTCGTTTGCAAGCTGCGGCTGGTCGAGTCTATGATCGAAAACTCGTACGATCCTTTACATGTCCTGGCCGGCTACCGGTGATTCCCTATATTGAAATTCCAGCATTGCCGCTTTGGGGTCCAATCGCTGTTCAACCATTCGGGGTTCTGGTCACGGTCGGCTGTGCTGCGGGTGTGATGACCGCACGTTGGCATACCCGATCGGTGGGGCTGGACCTTAAATGGTTTGCGCCACTCGTGGCGTGGGTGCTGATCCCCGGATTCCTGGTATCGCATTTCGTCGTGCTGCTGCTCTACCACCCGGAGCACCTGCGCTTCGATTGGGGACTGGTGAACGTCGGCCGAGGCATGTCTTCGTTCGGTGGTTTTTTCGGTGGTGCGCTGGGAGCCATCGTCTATTTGCAACGTCGTCGATTGCCCGTCCTGGCATATATCGACGCCTTGGTGCTCGGACTGGTGGTCGGCTGGTTTTTCGGTCGGCTTGGGTGCACCATCGTTCATGACCATCCCGGCCTGCCCTCTGACTTCATCCTCGCGGTCGAGTATCCCTCCGGTGCGCGACACGATCTCGGATTCTACGAATGGTTGTTCACTATCGCGCTGATCGTTTTGCTTTTCGTCATCCGCCGCCGAGGATATCCCGCCGGCGTATTGACCGGTATCACCTGCGTCGCCTACGCCCCGGTGCGGTTTATGCTCGACTTTCTGCGGGTGGGCGATGAGCGCTTCTATGGGCTAACGCCAGGACAGTACTTTGCGCTCGTATTGATGGTAGTGGGCGGCTGGGTACTGGTGCGCGCCGTGCGGCCACCGCGACGCCGGGGGAGTTAGCCATGCTGATTGCAGACGCCGGTCACGCCGACTCCTTTCGCCTGGGTCTGGACGCCGGCGCCTTGTTCCTGCATGCCGTGTTGATCGACCGCCATGACCGCGTCGTCGCGCGAGAAGACGTTTCACACCGCGGCGAGGTGTTGGCAAGCGCACGTGATTTGTTGTCCGCTTGGAGTGCAACGCACGCAATCGACGCGGCGGGAGTCGTGGGCAGTAACGCCAAGCCGATTACGGACGCTCTTGGTCTGTCGCCCGGCGAGCAGATAGACGCGACGTTGCGCGGGCTGCGGGCGCAGCTGCCCGGCGCGCGCCAGATCATCGATGCAGGCGGAAGTTCATTGGCGCTGATTCGTCTGCACGCCGACGGCACCTTCGCCGGATACCAGGCCAATACCCTTTGTGCCGCCGGTACCGGTTCTTTTTTAGACGAGCAAGCGCAACGGCTGGGTATCCGCTACGCCGACATGAGCGATTTGCCGATCATCACCGATCCGCCAGACATTGCCGCCCGATGCGCGGTTTTCGCCAAATCCGATCTCATCCATCGCCAGCAGGAAGGGCACGGTCGAGCACAATGTTGGTCCGGCCTGTGCCGGGGACTGGCGCGAACCATAGTGATGACGCTGTACAAAGGCCGCGTAGCGGAACCGCCGGTGGCACTGCTGGGCGGCGTGGCGCGGAACCCTGCGGTCGTGCTGGCACTGCAGGAGGAGTTGGGCGTTCAGTTGCGGGTTCCCATGCAACCCCAATCGTGCACGGCACACGGCGCGGCGTTGGCCGCCCAACCGCTTCCGGGTGGCGTGAACATACAGACGCTTGCCCCTGGCAATCGGTTCGAGATAGCCACCGGTCGGCGTCCCGCCTTGCGCCTGATGCGCAGTCGCTTTCCATCGTTCAAGACGAACGAGTCCTGGGTGGATGCGCAAGGCAACGAGATCCGCGTCCATGCGTGGCCCGGCGGCGCCCGCTTACGCGTGTGGCTGGGTGTGGATATCGGCTCGACCTCGACCAAGGCCGTAATGATCGACGAACGCGCGCAGGTTGTCGTAGATCTGTACCGCCGCACCGCGGGCGATCCCATCGCGGCGACGCGTCACCTGTTGCTGGCGATCCGTGATCTCGCCCAAGCACGCAGCGCCGAATTCGAAGTGCGTGGCGTAGGCACCACGGGCTCGGGCCGAAAACTGGTGGGCGCGATACTCGGCGCGGATCGCGTCTGCAATGAAATTACCGCCCACCTTGCCGGCGCGATGCGGGTCGATCCCAGCGTCGATACTATCTTTGAGATCGGCGGACAGGACGCGAAGTACATGTCCGTCAAATACGGCCGCATGCACGCGGCGAACATGAACTATGTCTGCGCGGCGGGCACCGGTTCATTCGTCGAGGAACTGGCCCGTAAGCTGGGTTTCGACCTCGCGACGCTGGGTGATCAGCTGCTCGGGGTCCGGCCGCCAGTCACGTCCGACCGGTGCACGGTGTTTATGGAGCAGGACGTACGTCGACTGCTGCACCAGGGCTTCAGTCGCAGGGAGGTCATGGGCAGCGTGGTGTACTCGGTGGTCCAGAACTACCTCAACCGAGTGGTCGGTCGACGTCCTCGTTCCCGCCAACGGATCTTGTTCCAGGGCGCGACGGCGCGCAACAAGGCATTGGTGGCCGCCTTCGAACAATTGCTGGATGTCGAGGTGGTGGTCTCCCCCCTGTGTCATGTAATGGGGGCCTGGGGCGTCGCCTTGCTCACCCGCGAACGGATGGCGTCGACCGCCGTCACCGCATTTCGCGGGTTCGACCGCATGCAGGCGGGGCTGCAGCTGAAAACGCATACCTGCACGCTGTGCAGCAACCGGTGCGCAATCACCAGCGCCAGAGTGGGCGATGCCGACACGCCGGTGTCTTGGGGCTACCTCTGCGATCGGGATTCACGCGAGAAGGGAATAAAACCCAATCCCGGCTTCGGCGCCGTCAAGGCCCGCAACCGGCTGTGGAAGACGGCGGGGCGGCTCCGGCTGCCCGCCGGACCGGAGATCGCCATACCGAGAACGCTGTTGACCTGGCAATATGCGCCATTCTGGCGCCGGCTGCTCGGCGAACTCGGTTATCGGCTGCGCCTGTCCGGCCCGACCAGCAACGAGACCATTCACGCGGCTGCCGACTGGGTTGGCGCCGACTACTGCTTTCCGGTGAAGCTGGCCCACGGCCACTTTCGACAGTTGCTCAACGAACCGCCGCCGCTGGGAGTGGCGGGAACAGACGCGCGGCTGTTGTTACCCTTCATGATTTCGGAACGGGAAAGCAGCACCGACGGCCATACCGCGCGGGCCTGGTTCTGCCCTTATCACATCGGCTTGCCGGCCATGCTCGACACGGCCGCACGGCTGCGCGGCGCCGATGTGTCGAAGATCCTACGGGCCACCATCGATCTGCGTTGGGACGCTGACGCGGCGGCCCAACGCCTGCATCGGGATCTCGGTAAATCGCTCGACCGAACCCGGACCGAATTTCGCCGCGCCTGGACCAAGGCGCGTGAGAGCCAGCGACGGTTTGAGCTCGACGCGCTGCAGGTGGGCCGCAACTGGCTCGAGCGCATCCGCACAGACCCGACGCCCGCCGTGGTGGTCATGGCGCGCCCCTACACGCTTTATGACGCAGGGGCGAATCTGGCCCTGCCGGAGAAGCTGGCGCGCCTGGGCTTCAGCGTGGTGCCAATGGACCTCCTGCCGCTCGAAGACGAGCCGCTCGGACCCGAGTTCGGAAACATGTTCTGGAATTTCGGCCGCCGCATTCTGGCCGCCGCCCGCTATGTGGCCCGCACGCCCGGCGTCTATGCGCTGGGGCTGACGAATTTCGGATGTGGGCCCGATTCGTTCGTCTGGACCTATGTCGAGAAACTGATGGGCGAGAAACCCATGCTAGTGCTCGAGTTGGACGAACACGGAGCGGATGCCGGCTACATGACACGCCTGGAGGCGTTCGCCGACGTGTTGCGGGCAAACCCGGTCGCCTCGGTCGAGCCTTTCCATCTGCGCGACCGTTCAAGACAATCGAGCGCGGGCGATGCGGCTACGCTTTGGATCCCCCCTATGCACGAGGCCGCGCCGACGCTGGCGGCCGCCGCGCTGCGCAGCGTGGGAATCAAGGCGCGCGCACTGCCCGCGGAAGACGCGCAGTCCTTCGCCAGGGGGCGCTGCCACACGCGCGGCGGCGAATGCCTGCCCTGCCCAGCGACGCTGGGGACCTACCTGAAAACCGTGGAACACGAGGGAGGTGATCCGGGACGGCACGCGCTGTTCATGCCCACCGCGGAAGGACCGTGCCGCTTTGGTCAGTACTGCACGCTCGATCGCGTGATCCTGGAGGAACTGGGCTGGAACACGGTCAACATCCTGTCCTGGTCGTCCAGCGACACATACGCGGGCTTGTCGCGCAGTGGTCGCCGACGGTTCTGGACCGCATTGGTGCTCGGGGATCTGCTGTTCAAGCTGCGCTGCCGAGTCGCGCCCTACGAGCGTGAGCCGGGACAAGCCGACGCAACCTTCGTAGACGCTACCGCGCGGTTGGCGCAAGGACTCGCGCAGGCACGCCCACTGCGGCCCCTGATGCGCGGCGTGGTCAGCGCCTTCGAGCGCATTCCGCAGCGGCGCCGCGAAGCCAAGCCCCTGGTCGGTATTGTCGGCGAGATCTACGTGCGGCAGAACCGCTTCGCCAACCAGGAACTGGTGCGAACCATAGAACGCAACGGCGGCGAGGCGTGGCTCGCGCCGCTCACCGAGTGGGTACTCTACATCGGTTATCTCCACGCGCAAGGACTCGGGAACGCATCGCACCGACCATGGCGCCGGCTGAACGCACGCTTGCGCAACGGTTTTCTGGCGCAGGACGAGCGCCGCTGGACCCAACTCGGCGGTTCGTTGCTTGTCGGGCGCCATGAGCCCGATATCCGGCGCGTGTTGCGGGCAGGCGCGCAATTCGTGCCGCATGACTTCGTCGGTGAGACCATACTCACCCTTGGAAGGGCGATGATTTTCGCGCGCGAGGGTGCGTCCATGGTAGTCAACTGCGCCCCCTTTGGCTGCATGCCCGGGGCAATGACCACCGGCATCCTGCAGCAAGCGGAAACCGAAACCGGCGTGCCCATGATCAGCCTGACCTACGACGGCGAGCAGCTTGGCGTCAACGACAGAATAGTCACCTATCTCACGAATCTGCGCCGCCGCGACGCGGCTGTTTCGTCGCGGGAAAGGCAAGACTGACATCCGCACCGATAGACGGCATCCATGCGGGCGGCGGCACCGCAGCAACGCAATTTCACTAACCGCACACGGTCCTCCTAACAGCGGTGTCTGAAGAGTCGCGCCTAAATGGTTGGCAACGCGCCCACCCGGCCCTTGCGACACACAATACGAAGGGGAATACTTATCCGTAGGAATGGATCTAGCACGCGCACAGTGTACGCAAGGTTGCTCTCAGATCCGTGGTTCGCCCGTGAGAGAGAAGGCGCGGCGGTTCAACTACAACCGGCGGTTTCGAATCACGAACCGCGGCTTGCTGCGACCGGGCAGATGTTCTCACGGGGCCGCCACCGTCCTTGAGCCGGACGGGATGAACGGAACGGAGGCCCCGCGATGAAAAACCCTATCAAGGAATTCGGGATATTCCCCTCAATACTCGCCGTCGTTGCGATTTTCGTTGGCTCGACCGCGATTTTCAACTGCAACGAGCATGATCTGTGCATCAACGTCGGCGCCGACTGCTCCAGTGCGGAAGCTGAATGCTGTGAAGGCTTGACCTGCGAGGGCGGACGTTGCTGCGTGCCGACCGGCGACACCCTAGCGGCTTCCGCCGACCCCGCGGAGTGCTGTTCCGGTGAGACGGACACCCGACCCGACGGAACCACGCGTTTTTGTTGCGCCACCGAAGGCGAGCATACCGAGAGCGGAAACTGCTGCAACGACCTGTACTGGGGCGGCACCGACGGGACCTGCTATGGCTGCGTCGAGGCGGGTGAAGATATCCCCTTTATCGGCGTACCCTGCTGCGACGCCGGCGCGATCCTGGTCGGCGACACCTGTACCACCTGCCCCTGCGGCTGGACTTACCCCCCGGGCGGAATCACCCACGAAACGGGCGAGGGTCCGGTGTGCAACTGCCTGGACACTACATCGATCCCCGTCCCGGAAGAAATTCCGCCCGGCGATTGCGTCGACTGCACCCGCCCGGGAGAAACCACGGCCGAGGGTGACTGTCGGCAGATCCTCGTTCTGACGCGCGACTACTGCCCGCCCGACGATCCCGACGACGTCTGTCTGCTCGTTACGGTGATCGCCAGCTCGGAAGAGTCGCTGATGGCCTGCGCCGCCTCGCGCGCGAGGGATACCGGCTTTACCTCCGGTAACATCATCTTCCGCCCGCTGCGCGACGACGAATTCGTAATGCCGATGCATCCCGAAGCCGAGGCAGATATATGCGCGCATATCTGCGGGGCGCCGTAGAGTGCATCACATCTAGAATCGTCGGTTCGGACATCGCGACATGCTTCACCCAGCCGGGGATCAGATAATCGGGCGGAAGTAGTCGCTCGACACAAGTCTTTGAGCGCGGTTGTGTCCAAAAAGTGACCGCGGTTGGCGCGTAGCGGATCCGCCGACCGCATGGCGCGGACCGATTCGACCTCAAGGGACCGAGGCGACGGTCACTACCAACTATAACTGAAGTTCAAGAACAGGCTGCGATCCCGTTCAGTCGCGTCGTTCAGCTGCAAGCTCATCATCTTGTTCAGCCGTATCTTCGGGTCACCCGCGGCAAGACTGGCTGCGGTACTGACCACGGCCATCTTGCCTGCGGACACGCCCAACGAAGCAAGGGTGTCCTCGAGTAGGTCGAGTACCACGCGCTGGTTGTGGCGGCTCGCCGCCCGATACTGCGCGGGCGACATGTGCGGATCTGTCGTTCGCCACTGGTCGTGCGGCGTCTCGAGCGACGTGCCCGCGGAGTAACTTTCGACTTCCGCGCAGACGGTTGAGCAGGCAGCCAAGAATACGGCGAGACCAAACTTCGATGTAGTTGTCGTGCCGCACGGCCTGCGGCTTTCTCCGCCACCAGGGTGCGGGCGAGACGGACCATTCATCAGCCCTCTCCAGTTGCTCAATGACCGACGTCAGGGTTAGGGACCGACTTTATTCGGGCCTCACCTCGCGCCGCCTCTGACGCCAAAGCATATTGCGTGCCCGACAAGGCGCCGGGATTGCGTTTCAAACAGTTACAGCGCATTCAAGGGGACTCCAAAATCGGTGACAGTGAAAACTCTGTCATTTGTAAAATATTTCGACACACCCTTGTTCAACCTCTACAAAACCAGATTCTCTTTTATTCGTGGAGTCGTTTGGGCCAGACCAACTTCAACGCGTTGAAGATTTATGGCCGACTCCAACTCTCGAATGGGTGGCATGTCAAACTTCCAGTCCGACACCCAGCCGAATGGCAACTGGCTTGAAGCGTCCCTTTGTCGGTTCGGATACTCAACGTCCTAAGCGCCTCACTCGCCTCGATTGCTGGGAAAAACGCACTGCTCCATGCCATCGGCTTGTCTGCAGGCAGCACCTTCCAAGAAGCAATTGCGCTTGCAGCCAAGGCAACGTATGGCGCAAAGAACGTAATCAACTTGGTGTTCAATTCAGAACCTCCAACCCTCGAGGAAAAGCGGCCTAGCCTGCATGTTGCACCAGTATCCGGGATGATCGCGCCGGCCAAGTGCGTTTGGACGCCGCCCTGGAGGGAAAACCATAGCCGTAGCTATGGTTTGAGTGAAGGGCAAGTCCAAGCGTGCCTGGACAAGCGAGGGCCCGGATAGATCGGGGACGGGGGACAAACTGTACTTTCGAGAGTGCGCCCCGAACAGGACTTGCGCCGCATCCCTGCTGATTCATTCGCGCCCGTCCC
>CBDUNM010000087.1:0-20806 GCA_965368585.1 uncultured Chromatiales bacterium
TCACCGGCGCGGATGCGGAGCAGTTCAGCGACTTTTTCGAAAGTCTGTTCGGCCGCGGGGGATTGGGCGGCTATGCGCGCCAGGCCCGTCGCGAGTTCCATGCCCGCGGCGAAGATACCTATGCCAAGGTTCTGATCGACCTGGAAGACGCCTATCAGGGCGCCACACGCACCCTGACACTGAAAGCTACTGAACTGAGCCCGGACGGACGGCCGCAGCTCAGGGAGCACAGCCTGAACGTCCACATTCCCAAGGGCGTACGTCAGGGGCAGCATATCCGGCTGGCCAAACAGGGCGGCGCCGGCACCGGCAAGGGCGAGGCCGGTGATCTTTACCTGGAGGTCGAGTTCCGGCCCCATCCCCACTACAAGGTCGAGGGCAAGGATGTCTATCTGGATCTTCCGGTCGCCCCGTGGGAGACGGCGCTGGGGGCAAGCATCAAGGCGCCGACGCCGACCGGGCCGGTCGACCTGAAGATCCCCGCCAACTCGTCGGGTGGCCGCAAACTGCGGCTGAAAGGGCGGGGTATTCCAGCAAAAGAACCGGGCGACCTCTACGTGGTGTTGCAGATTGCCCTGCCACAGGCGGATTCGGATGCGGCCAAAAAAGCCTACGAGGCATTCGAGAAGGCTACCGAGTTCAATCCGCGCGCGCACCTGGGGGTTTGAGTCATGGCGAAAGGCAATCTGTTGAAACTGCTGTCGGGCGAGATCTTCGAGGAGGAGATCGAGTTGAGTCTGGCCGATCTGTGTCGGGCCTGCCGGCTGTCCGCGGAACGCGTCTTCGAACTGATAGAGCAAGGCGTCGTCGAGCCGATCGGTCGCGACCCCACGCGTTGGCGATTTCAAGGCATCAGCGTGCGGCGGGTGCGCTGCGCACAACGCCTGGCACAGGATCTGGGCGTGAATGTGGCCGGGGCGGCATTGGCGATCGATCTGTTGGAAGAGCTGGAGCGCTTGCGTGCGCGTTTGCGCCGATTGGAAGGATAGCTGGGGCATGACTGCGGCGTACCCCATCGATACCGGCGTCTGGCTGCAACACGCCTGGCGCAATCGAATGCAGTCTTTGCTTTCGCTGGCTGTGATGGCGGGGCTTCTCGCCATGCTGGGATGGTTGTTGTGGGGGCGGGACGGCCTGTTCGTGTTGGTATCGGTCGGTGTGGTCGCCGTCTTGGCCAACCCGGCGATTTCGCCCTGGCTGGTCATGCGGATGTACGGGGCGAGGCCACTGGGCCACGATGAGGCGCCGGTGCTGTGGCGTGCCATGTCGGAGTTGACTGCGCGGGCCGGTCTTGCGTCGCGCCCCGAGCTCTTTTACGTGCCGAGTCGGATGGTCAACGCCTTTGCTGTGGGGACGAGGGAACAAGCTGACCTCAATGCGGCCAGTTCACCGGGAATCCGGAAGGCTTGGCGCGGGCCCTGGCCATGATCGAACCGGTACAGGGAGGCTGGCTGGAACGCGTCTTTCTGCCGGGACGCCGGGTCCGCGAACCCTCATTATTGCGTACCCATCCGGAAACCGAAGAGCGCATTACACGCCTGATGGCGTTGAAACCGGCGTTCAAAGGCGCCGCCCACCCATGGCCGCGCAGGGAGACAGTGCCGGTCAGCGATGCCCTGTTGGGGGCCCGGGTGCAGCGGGTGCCCCACTGGCGCATGAACGGGCTTTGGTACTAGGGGGAATTCTCTATGAGTGAAAGCTTGCACATCGTCTGCCCGCACTGCGACGCGGTCAACCGCATTCCCGCCGCACGACTGGGTGAAAAGCCCAAACGCGGAAAATGTCACAGGCAGCTGTTCGACTCGCACCCGATCGAACTAGGCGGCGCGAGCTTTCAGAAGCACGTCAGCCGCAATGACATCCCCGTGGTCGTGGATTTCTGGGCGCCCTGGTGCGGCCCGTGCAAGATGATGGCTCCGGCCTTTGAGCAGGCTGCCGCCCAGTTGGAACCCAGGGTCCGTCTGGCCAAGGTCAACACCGAGGCGGAACAGATGCTGGGGGCACAGTATGGGATCCGCAGTATCCCGACCCTGGCGATGTTCCATGGCGGGCGGGAGGTCGCGCGTCAGCCCGGGGCGGTGGGTACCGCGGACATCATCCGCTGGGTCAATGGGAATATCGCTGGATAGAGAGGCAGGTTGAATGGTCTTGTCGTCCCCGATTGGCAAAGCACAGGTGCCGTTTCATGTGTGAGCTGTTCGCCCTGTCCAGCCGTATCCCGACGACCGTGGGATTTACCCTGGAACGGCTTGCTCGCCGGGGAGGGATCGAGGGACCGCACCGCGACGGCTGGGGCGTGGCCTTCTACGAAGGGGCGGATGTATTCCTGCTGCGCGAACCCCGAGCCGCGGCGGAGAGCGATCTGGTGCGCTACATCGAGCAGCATGCACCCCCCAGCCAGCTGGTGGTCTCGCACATTCGCCGGGCGACGCGCGGTGAGCCGGCGCTGCGCAATACCCAGCCTTTCGCCCGCGAACTGGGCGGCTTTACGCACGTGTTCGCGCATAACGGTGAACTGAGCGGCATCGAGCGGCGTAGCGATTTCCTGCCGGGCCGTTTCCGACCGGTGGGTGACACCGATTCGGAATAGGTCTTCTGCAGCCTGCTCGATCACCTTGACGATCTCTGGTCGGCGGCAACTCATTCAATCGGAACGCGAGAGGAGTGAGCGTTGAACAAGAGCGATTACAGTGACAATCAGCGGCCGGACATCGAGGTCAACAAAACCAGCAAGCAATCCTTCTGGCAGAACCCGCAGTTCAACCTGATCCTTTATCTACTGTTTATCTTCGCGTCGTTTCATTTCTGGCAGCAGTTGCAGGAAACCAAGCGGATGGAGATCCCGTACAGCACCTTCCTCGAACACGTGGAGAAACAAGAGGTGGCCGAGGCGGTGGTTACCGACAAGGCCATCATGGGTTTGTTGAAGACGCACGATCCGCAAACGGGCCGGCCACAGCAGTTCGTCACGGTTCCACTGTGGAACCAAGAGCTGGCCGAAAAGCTCTCCAGCCAAGGTATCCGATACACCGTGCGTTACGAAAACAACTGGCTGAGCAACTTCCTGTTCAACTGGGTGCTCCCGTTCGGCGTGCTGTTTCTGCTCTGGGGCTGGATGGCCAGGCGCATGGACACCTTGGGCAAGGGTTTCCTCAACATCGGTAACCGGGTACGGGTGCATCCTGCTCAACGGCCGAAGGTCACGTTCGACGACGTCGCGAGCTATGAAGACGTAAAACAAGAGCGGCGCGAGACCGTCGAGTTTCTCAAGGACCCGGCGCGGATCAAGGCGTTGGGCGCACGTAGCCTCAAGGGTGTTTTGCTCGTGGGGCCGCCCGGCACCGGCAAGACACTTTTCGCCAGGGCGGTGGCCGGTGAGGCGCAGGTGCCGTTTTTCAATATCAGCGGCTCGGAATTTATCGAGATGTTCGTCGGCGTCGGCGCAGCGCGTGTGCGCGAGATGTTCGACCAGGCGCGCCAGAAGGCGCCCTGCATCATTTTCGTCGACGAGATCGACGCCATCGGCCGCTCCCGTAGCGGTGGGCCTATTTCGGGTGGTCATGACGAGCGCGAGCAGACCCTCAATCAGCTCCTGACCGAGATGGATGGTTTCGACTCGTCCAACGGCTTGGTGGTGATGGCGGCGACCAACCGTCCGGAGATCCTCGACCAGGCCCTGTTGCGCGCCGGACGATTCGACCGCCGGGTCCTGGTGGACAAGCCAGATTTCGTGGCCAGGCAGGGTATCCTGCAGCTCTATGCAAGCAAGATGAGACTGGCGCCGGATGTGGAGCTGGCCGTGGTGGCCAAACGCACGCCCGGCTTCGTCGGTGCCGACCTGGAGCGCGCAACGGAAACTGCCAGGACCATGGTCGCGCGCCTGGGTATGAGCGACAGCCTCGGGCCGGTAGTGTACGGACGCCAGCAGCAGTTGCAGTACCTGAAAAGCGCGCAGACGGTCGAGGAACGCAATTTCAGTGGGGCCACCGCGCAGGCCATCGACGCGGAGGTCAAGACGCTGGTAGAGGAGGGTAGGAAACGTGCCCGGGAGATCCTGACGCGTTGCCGGCCTGCGTTGGACAAGCTGACCGCCGAACTCGAGGACAAGGAGACATTGAGTGGTGATGACGTGACCCGGATAGCCGCGGACTGCGAAGGGGGGAATCCCCCTGAATGAGAACCGTCACTGCGTCACTGCACCAACAGAACCCTCTGTCTCGATGACGTATCGAGCTGACATCAAACGATATCCGAGACTCTCTCTATGCAAACGAACTCTCAGCCCGACCCGGCCCTGCGGCGCCTGCGCTGGCTGACCGGGACTATCGTACTGATCCTGGTTCTCTGGCAGTTCCTCCCCTGGATCGAACGCTACCTGATCGGCATGACGTCAGAACCACGGGCCGTCACGGCGCGCGGGGAACTGGCGGCCGACGAGCAGACGGCCATTGAGATATTCGAACAGGCCAGCCCCTCGGTGGTGTTCATCAGTACCCGCCAGCGGGTGCGCGATTTCTGGACGCGGAATGTGTTCAGTGTGCCGAGGGGAACGGGTTCGGGGTTCATCTGGGACGACCTGGGCCATGTGGTGACGAACAACCATGTAATCGAGGGGGCGTCCGAGGCGACCGTGCGGCTTAACGACGGGCGCAGTTACAGCGCCGTACTCATCGGCACCAGTCCCGCCCATGATCTGGCCGTGCTGCGCATCAATGTGGCATTCGACCGGCCGCCGCCCGTGCCCGTGGGGACCAGCGGCGACCTGAAGGTTGGGCAGAAGGTCTTTGCCATCGGTAACCCGTTCGGTCTCGATTACACGCTGACCAGCGGCCTGGTCTCGGCACTGGACCGGTCGCTGGCCGAAGACAACGGCGCCACCATAGAACACCTGATCCAGACCGATGCGGCGATCAACCCGGGTAACTCCGGCGGACCGCTGTTGGACAGCGCCGGCCGGTTGATCGGTATCAACACCGCGATCTACAGCCCGTCCGGCGCCTATGCGGGGATCGGATTCGCGGTCCCGGTGGATACCGTGAACCGGGTGGTTCCGCAGCTCATTGCGCGCGGCAAGTACATACGCCCGAGTCTCGGTGTTGAAGTCGACGAGGATATCAATCGGGTGCTCACGAAGCAGCTCGGTATCGAAGGCGTCCTGTTGCTCAAGATCGAACCGGGTTCGGCGGCGGATGCGGCTGGTCTACGTGGGACCAGAATCGATCGTGAAGGCGATGTCATACCCGGCGATATCATCATCGCCGTGGCTGGCCAGTCGGTGGACTCTGTCGCCACGCTGTTGGCGCGGCTCGATGATCATCTTATCGGGGATCGCGTTACCCTGCGTATCTGGCGTGCCGGACGCGAATTGGATGTCGATGTCGTTCTGCAAGGAGGGACCTGATCGAGCCCGCTAAAACGCGACGGTGGTCAATTCAAGATAATCGAGTGGGAGGTCACGGCTGATGGTTTTGGCAACCGATGATGTCCGCATGGTGGCGCACCTTCTGGCGTGGCATTTCGGGCAGAGCGGTTTACGCCCGGTGCGTTCAAAATGCACCCGTTCGCCAATCCGCGTAGTGCCGCGGTAGGCAGCCTGCGCGAGCTTGATCCACACATCACCGCGTCGCGCCCGCTCAGTTTCTACCTCTGGGGTATGAATGCGGTCGAGGGTGGTGGCATACCGGCGAGCCATATCAAGGTCGCCGAAAGACTTCGCGAAAGGGGATTCGGCGTAACGCGCTTGTTGAAGCGTGTTCGGGGGTGCGACGGTTGCCTCGCTTTTTTCGATGAGGTCGCTGCCGTTCGCACGGATTAGCCGTTTGAAATCGCTAGCGTTGTTTATGAAGTCGGCGACTCCGTCATCGTGCGTCGCGCCGGTGATGTCATCGCGCAGGTGGTGGCGGTTGTCGGGGAGAGGCGGCCGCGGTCAACGCAGCCTCGACGGATGCCGGTGAAATGCGCAGCTTGTGGCTCAGATGTGTTGCGCGAAGAAGGCCAGGCGGCACGTCGCTGCACGGGCGGATTGTTCTGTCCGGCACAGCGCGCTGGTGCGCTCGCTCATTGCGCGTCGCACCGGACGATGGGCATCATGGGCTTGGGGGAAAATCGGGTCGAGCGGCTGGTCACCGGCGGCATGCTGAATACCGTCGCGGATCTGTACCAGCTGAAGAAAGAGGATCTTGTTGGTCTCGAGCGCATTGCCGATCGCTCGGCCCGGAATCTGCTCAATCAGATCGACAACAGCAGGCAGACTACGCTGCCGCGCCTGCTCCATATTCGGCGAAGGAAGTTCTTGCCGAATTCGGAACCCGGGTGACGGACAGCGTGTCGATGAATACCGATTAGGTCATCATAGGAAGCCGACCAGGAGCCGAAGCCGAAATCGCGAAGATCCTTGGCATTGCCACTATGAGGGAAGACGAATTTCTTCGCCTCATCGACGAGACTTGTCGGGCTTGATCGACTGGACGTCAGACCAGCCTCGAATAAGCGTGCAGGATCATCCGGACATGTATCGTTAGGTGGACATTGCTTAAGGTAACATATATGCTACTATATAGGTCAAGTGACAGGGGTTAGAAAATACCTCGATGCTGAGGGAAGCAGTCCTTATACCAAGTGGTTCGATCGTCTGAATGTGGCCGTTGCAGTCAAGGTGGCGACAACTGCCCACCGGATGGAGCAGGGCAACTCCTCTGATGTGAAAGGTGTCGGTGCTGGCGGCTAAGAGTTCCGGATTTATTTTGGCAAGGACGGGGACCGGTTGGTGATATTGATTGCGGGTGGTACCAGGAAGCGCCAGGACGCAGACATAGCTGCCGCAAAAGCTAACTGGCGCGACTATAAGCGCCGGAAAAGGCGAGAGGTTAAACGATGGCTCTGACGAAAGATTTTAAGGACACCATACAGGCGCGTGCCCAACGGTATCCCGCGTTTCGCAAGGCTTTGCTGCAAGAAGGGGTCGAATGCCTGCTCGCCGATGATGTCGATACCGGCAAGGCGGTACTGCGCGACTATATCAACGCGACCATCGGGTTTGAGGAATTGTCTCGAGTCTTCGCTAAATCGAGCAAGAGCCTCATGCGCATGTTCGGGCCAAAAGGGAATCCCCAGGCGAGCAACTTGTTTGCGGTGATCCACTACCTGCAGGAGCAGGAGGGGGTACACCTGGAAGTCAAAGCCCGGAAAGTGGCCTAAGGGTTACTGTGTGGCAGCGTTCCATCGGCGATTTTTCGGAGCGTTTTGAAGGATTTTCTGAACTTGGTATTTTTCATGGTGTATCCGCATATGCTAACAACTGACTCATTGATACTAAGGTCTAGAAATGACTCGTTTACAATCGAGCGGAAATGGTAACAAGGCTCCGGATGTCGACTCCCCCGTCTCCCCGATTGTGGTGATCGATCAACACGACGAGCTTTTCATGGCGCACGCGCTGCATCTGGCCGAACAGGCTGAGCGGGCCGGCGAAGTGCCGGTCGGTGCCGTAGTCGTTATCAATGGCGAGGTAATCGGAACGGGTTACAACCGCCCGATCGGCGCGCACGATCCCACCGCCCACGCTGAAATATCGGCGATACGTCACGCGGCACAGCGCGTCGGAAATTATCGGCTGACCGATTCGACCCTGTACGTCACACTCGAACCTTGTCCCATGTGCGCGGGCGCCATCGTTCACGCACGCGTGGCACGCGTGGTCTTCGGTGCCCACGACCCGAGGTCGGGTGCCGCCGGCAGCGTCTTTGATTTATTGCCTTCGGACGAACGTTTCAACCACCGCACAGCGTGTGTCGGCGGCGTGAAGGCCGCGGCCTGCGGTGAGTTGCTGCGTGAGTTTTTTCGACGCAAGCGGAACTGAAGCTGAAAAGTGCAATGAACGACCGGATACGGCGTGTTTTCGTTTGGCCCCACATCATGCGCATCGTCCATGGGTGCCTGATACTGGCAGTGACGTTGTTGCTGGGTACGGGTTGGCTGCTGAAATCCGGTTTGATTCTCAATGACAAGCTCTACGATTTCTTACTCGAACAGCTGCATCTGCCGGCGGGGCATTTGCTCGGCCTGGCCCTGGCGGTGCGCCTTTTTTTCCTGATCCGCGACGACGGCGTAAGCGGGGTCAGTACATTGCTGCCGAGTGCGTCGACCTGGGGTGGTATCAAACAAGGCCTGCGTTTCTATACCACCTTCGCGAAGTCCAGCCTGCCGCGTTACTTTGCGCATCACCCCGTTTGGGCGCCGTTGTATCTGGTGATGTTCGCACTGCTGTTGGCGCAATCGCTCACCGGATTGGCAATCGAATATTCTGCGATCGGCGCCTTTTTCGGTGTATCTACCGCTAGTCTTCTGAGTTGGCACCAAGCGCCTTTTTCCTGGCTGTCGATGCTGGTGATCCTACACATCGCAAGTGTAGTGTTACATGATCTCAAGGGGGAAGGGGCGGACGTTTCCGGAATGATCAGCGGATATCGGAGCATTAACGTGAGTAGTGGCGCCGATCGAGGTATGGCGTCTTCGACGCCGAGTGTCGCGCTCGATGATATCGGTGGTATTGATTCCAAAGAAAAGATCCGCTAAAGGAGCGTGCGCATCATGTTGAAAGTCTGGTTGGTGGTATTGGTGACGGTTGGCCAAGTACATGCGGGTTCCCCATCAGTGCCCAAAGGTATTGCCCCGGTCACTGTTGAAGTGGCTGCGGAACAAGTCAGTGATCATGTGTATTACGTGCAAGGACTGCCAGGTATCGCGACGGATTTCGAAGGGTTTATCTCTAACGCCGGTTTCGTTGTGACGGCGGCCGGCGTGCTGGTGTTCGATTCGTTGGGCACACCGTCACTGGCGTTGGAGTTGCGCAAACGCATCGCAGAGGTCTCGCCCCTACCGGTCGTCAAAGTCGTGGTGAGCCACTACCACGCCGATCATATTTACGGGCTGCAGGTGTTCAAGGACGAAGGGGCCGAAATCGTCGCACCCGCAGGCGCGCTGGAGTATCTAAGTGCGCCCAATGCGCAGGTGCGGCTCGACGAGCGGCGTTTCTCGCTAGACCCTTGGGTGAACGAAAACACGCGCTTGATCAAGCCTGATGTCATCGTCGATCAGGACATGCGTTTCGAACTGGGCGGAATCAGTTTCGGTCTCAATTTCTTGGGTGCGGCGCATTCAGACGGCGATCTGTCGCTCTATGTGGAAACGGACCGAGTGTTGTTTTCGGGCGATATTATCTTCGAGGGTCGCGTGCCGTTCGTGGGCGACGCGGATACCAGGCAGTGGCTGGCCGCACTGAGCAAGATGGAGTCGAATACCCTGGCCGCTTTGATCCCGGGTCACGGCCCCGCGGCGCGGCAGCCTAACGCTGCGCTGGCGCAAACGCGTGAGTACTTGTCCTATTTGCGCGAAGTCATGGGGCGGGCGGTTGACGATATGCAGGATTTTGCATCTGCTTACGCGGCGGCGGACTGGTCACGCTTCGAACGCCTGCCGGCGTTCGAAGCCGCGAACCGGCGCAATGCCTATCAGGTTTACCTAGCGCTGGAACAGGAATCGATAGATGACTGACGGACTTCGTCTATGCGGCACCCGATTCGATTTTCGCGCGTTGCAGCTTCCGTTGAATCGTGTTTGTGTGGTGAATCAGCATATCGTAAAAGCTGCGTATGTTTTCGACGTATATCACCGCCTGCCGACCACGCGCGAAACCACGTTTAAGAGTGGTGTGAAACTTTTTTTTACTCAGCAGCGGTAAAGCCTTTTTGACATCCGCCCATCGGTCGGGATTGCCACCGTGCCTTTGGGTCAGAATTCGCGCGTCTTCCAGGTGCCCGAAACCCAGGTTGTACCCTGCGAGTGTCAGCCAGATGCGATCCGGCGCCGGAATACGCTGCGGTATCTTATTCGAGACGATGCGCAGATAGCGTGCTCCGCCATAGATGCTCTCCACCGGGTCGGAGCGATCGTCCAGGTCCAACTGCGTGGCGGTGTCTTTTGTCAGCATCATGATGCCGCGAACCCCGGTGGGCGATACGGCTTCGGCGTCCCAATGCGATTCCTGATAGCCCACCGCCGCCAACAGGCGCCAATCGATGCCGACCTCACGCGCAGCGCGTTTGAAAAAGGATTGGTAGCGCGGCAGGCGCTCGTTCAGATGGCGCCGGAAATCGCGCTTTGCCACGAAGTTCAGGTGATCGGTGCGGCCAAAATAGCGGTCAAGCACTTTCTGCAGCGTACCGTTTTCCTCGATGCGTTCGAAAAACGCTTTGGCGGCGTCCAGCAGGCTTGAATCCGGCTGGGGCGAAAACGCCCAGGCAATCTCCTCTGGCTCGCTGACGTCGAAGGCCCGTTTGAGGTACGGGTAGTAGCGTCGCAGGACGGCGAGTTCGTTCGAATCCGCGACGGTATAGTCAAGGGTGTCGCGATCTACGCGGGCCAAGAGCGTCTGGCTGCTGTGCTGGCCGTTGGCCCGCCAGCTCAGTTCAGGGAATTGCGTGTCGCGCAGATACGTAAGATTTTCCTCGTGCGAGCTGCCGGCGACGACCTCGATCATACCGTCACGCAGATCGGAGAAGCTTTCGGGCCGGTGGTTGCCGCGGCGAAACACCAGCTGTTGGGTGACATTTTGATACGGGTGACTGAATCGCAGCGCCCGCGATCGTTGCGCTGTGATCGTCAGTCCGGCGGCGCCTACGTGCGCTCGGCCAGTAAGCACATCGTCGAGAATACGCGAAAAAGGCCGGGGTGTTTCGAAGCGTGGTTCGACCCCTAACTCGGCGGCAAACAGGTTTATCAAGTCAAATTCCAATCCGGTGAACCCGTGCGGACCGCGAAAATAGGTGGTCGATGCGACTCGCGTAGCTACGATCAATTCTCCCTTAGCCTTTATTCTTTCCAGCAGCGATGGCTGGTCACAGGCGGCGATGCACAGAGTAGCCGCGAGCAGGATGGATAGCCGGATACTTGCCGTCATGAGCGACTATGTTCGAGGATGGAATTACAATTCACGGATGGACAATAGCTATTCTAACCAAGTTCCTCTTCCTATCGATCAGGTGCTGCCCACCTTGAGGCACGTCTTGCAACGTGGGCATGCGGTTCTCAGCGCCCCCCCGGGGTCAGGAAAGACGACGCGGGTTCCCCTGGCCCTGTTGCAGGAAAGTTGGTTATCCTGCAACAGGATAGTCATTTTGGAACCGCGACGTCCGGCGGCCCGGATGGCCGCTCGATACATGGCCGCTATGCTCGGCGAAAGCGTCGGCGGCACGGTAGGCTATCAGGTGCGATTCGACAAAAAACTGAGTCGACAGACGCGCATCGAGGTGGTCACCGAAGGTATTCTAACCCGCCGCCTGCAATCGGATCCGGAATTGTCGGGTGTCGGGCTGGTGGTATTCGATGAATTTCACGAGCGCAATCTGCAGGCCGATCTCGGACTCGCGCTCTGTTTGGATATCGCGCGCTCGTTACGCGAGGATCTGCGTCTGTTGGTTATGTCGGCGACCCTTGAGACGGCGCCTATCGCAGCGTTGTTGCCGGCGACACTGGTGGAAGCACAAGGCCGCCAGTATCCGATAACGGTGCATTATTTGGATGCGGCCCGGGTCAACTCCGATATATCCAAGCACATCCGTACCCAGGTCGAACGTGCCTGGCGGGAGCGCGACGGCGATATTCTCGTATTTCTGCCGGGACGCAAAGAGATCGAAACGGCGATGGCGGAATTGCGGCCCATGGTGCCTGACTGTGAGTTGCTTCCGCTGTACGGCGGTTTGTCGACGCAGGCGCAGGACGCAGTGCTGAAACCGGCCGAAGGCGCGCCGCGCAGGATTATTCTAAGCACGGACCTGGCGGAGTCCAGCGTGACGATTCCACGCATCGGCGTGGTCGTCGACAGTGGTCTCGCCCGTAAGCCGCGTTTCGATCCCAATACCGGTTTGACCCGGCTGGAGATACGGCGCATCGCCCGGGATTCCGCGACCCAGCGTGCCGGTCGCGCCGGTCGCATCGGACCGGGTAGCTGCTATCGCTGCTGGACCGAGGCGGATGACACCCGGTTGGCCGCTACGACCCCGGCCGAGTTGCTCGATGCGGACTTGTCCGGGTTGGTGCTGGAGTTGACACAATGGGGTGTTGCCGATCGCCAGGCACTCAGCTGGCTGGACTTGCCGCCGAAAGGTGCCTGGGCACAGGCGGTGGCGTTGTTGAAGGATCTGGGCGCACTGGGATCATCCGGCCGGATCACGCCGCTGGGACGACGCATGGCGGCGCTGCCGTTGCACCCGCGATTGGCGCACATGCTGGTGGCCGCCGCCGAAGCTCGACAGGGCGGGCTGGCGGCGGATCTGGCGGCAATCGTCAGCGAGCGCGACCCGTTGAACAAGCAGGGTGATGGCGGCGTCGAAAAGTACCGCGATATCGGGATCCGTCTGGATGCGTTGCATCATTGGCGTGAGCATCGGGTCTGCCCCGCCGGATTCAGCCCTGCTGCGATCCGGCACCTGGAACGCGTTGCTGCCCGACTAAGGCGATTATTGCCGCATAGCAACGCGGATGGCGACAGGTACTCGGCAGGGGGATTGTTGTCACTGGCATTTCCGGACCGCATAGCGCAACGCCGACCACGTGCGAATGGTCGATTTCTCATGGCATCGGGGCGCGAAGTCCGTCTGCCGGAAGACGATTCGCTCGTTTCGTCCGACTACATTGTGGTCGTCAGTCTGGATGCGGGCAGTCGCCAGGGGTGGGCATGGCTGGCCGTTGATTGCGCACGCGACGAATTGATCGAAGTCCATGCCGCGCGCCTCGAAAAGCGGCGACATCAGTTTTGGGACACTGCAAGGGGAGCGGTCTCGGCGCGGCGCGAAGTCAAGTTGGGCGCGCTGGTGCTGATCTCGGAGGCAGTGCCGGTCGAGGACTCGGACACAGCTCATGGGCTCGTCCTGCAGGCGATCCGGGCGAACAATCTATCCTGCCTGAGGTGGTCCGAGCGGGCGGAACAGTTCAGGGCCCGAGTAGAAACGCTGCGTCAAGCGGACGACGGAGCGGCCTGGCCGAACTTTACCGACGCCGCCCTCCTGGCCGATCTCGAGGGTTGGCTTGCGCCATGGCTCGTCGGCGTCACCAGCTTCGAGTCGGTGCGCAGAATCGACTTGCACCGAGTCCTCGTCGCGTCGTTGGACTGGCAGCAGCGACAGCGCCTGGAGGAACTCGCACCCGAGTTCTACACCACGCCCGCCGGGTCGCGACGGCGAATCAGTTACGCCGTCGACCAACCACCGGTATTGGCGGTCGCACTGCAGGAAATGTTTGGTACCGTGCGCGGTCCGAGTGTCGTTTCCGGAAAACTCGATGTCGTACTGCATCTGCTTTCGCCCGCCAAGAGGCCGCTGCAGATTACCCAGGACCTCGAACACTTCTGGTTGAACGGGTACGGGGAGGTTAGAAAAGAAATGCGCGGTCGATACCCTAAGCACAATTGGCCGGACGACCCTGTAGCCGAAAAACCGCATTGCGGTGTTAAACGTTAAGGGCCGCGGCAAGAAATAATCATCCCGTTTGGGGCTGCGGAACGATCGTGATGAACCCATTTTCCGGACCCTATGTCCGCTCCAGACGTACCTCAATGTCCTGCATGGCCTTCTTTGGTGCCGAGACGCCTTTGCGATTAAATCGTTTTGATCGGCCGCCTGATTGATCCGATGAACGGTTGCAAAGATCGCATCCGTCTCAGGGATCTTCTTCAGTGGCCGACACTTCCTGACCTTGTGCAACCGATAACCCAGGTCGTTAACCTGCATGTTGCACCGGTATCCGGGATGATCGCGCCCGTCCCCGGTCGGCTGGTGCAACATGCAGGTTCGGTTTGTTGCGCAGCGTACCGTTACACGGCAACTCCGCCGCTTGGTGAACCTGTCCACGCTGGGAAATCAGCCGCAGACGCACCTCTGCGGCGCTGAGCGGTGAATAGATACGGGTGCTGCGGAAGGTGAGACCGGCTTGCCCGGAGGGCTGCACGATCGAACGGATATCGTCGAGGCGGAATTCGGGATAATTTATTTCTTCCGCGGCCCTAAGTTGATATTCGAGGCACCACCGAATTGTGCCGTTTAAAATTTACTTGTCTGTTTTTGTAACTTTTCGCACGCAAAGGTCGATACCCCCCTTGGGGAGGAACTTATACCTATACACCATATCTTTATTAAGTTGGAGGTTTTACCCAATGCGCGCACAAACCCTGAATCCCCTGAAACTGAATTTCAATCAGCTCAATGTCGAGTGGGACGTGAAAACACGTACCTTCTGGTGCCGAATGAGACCCGGTCCGCGACCCTGCTTCACGCCTGAGCTGCTTAAGGATCTGGACAATCTACCAGGGGTCTTCGAGGCGTGCGGTATTACGCAAGACCAGCAGTGGGGAGAACCGGTGCATGCAGTATTTAGTTCCGACGTTCCCGGGGTGTTTAACTTGGGTGGCGATCTGAATTTATTTCTATCTTTGATTAAACGAAAAGACCGAGACGGTCTTGATAAATACGCGACTGCCTGTATAGATCAAATTCATGCAACCTCAATCGGTTTTGGGCTGCCGATCACGACGATCGGTGTGGTGCAGGGCCAGGCCATGGGTGGTGGGATGGAAGGTGCCTTGGCGTTGAACTACCTGATCGCGGAGCGTCAGGTGACGATGGGACTGCCCGAGGTCCTGTTTAATCTCTTCCCTGGCATGGGGGCGTACAATTTTCTTTCACGTCGCCTGGGTCCGATCAAGGCGGAGGAGATGATCATGAGCGGCAGGACCTGGAACGCGGAAGAACTCTACGAAATGGGCGTTGTCGATTGTCTAGCAGAGGAAGGAGAAGGTTTCGAAGTCGCGAGAAAGCTCATTCGAAATCGCCGTCGCCACGCGACAACGGCTGCAGCAATGCGGCAGGTGCGGCAGCGCGTCGATGCGGTCAGCAAACAGGATCTGATGGATGTGGTCAAGATTTGGGTCGACGCTGCGCTGCAGCTTTCGAACAAAGACTTGCGCATCATGGAGCGGTTGGTTCGCGCTCAGAACAAGCTGGTGGGTACGGCTGGGTCGCCGGGACCGCAACCCTTGACCGGACAGGCTTCAATGGTTTGACGATTGTCTGCGGCGTTCGTTGAGATAGTCAAGCAATGCAATTCGGGCATCTTGAAACAAACTGTGCAGGTCCGTGACAATCTTCTCTGCGGTCGACGACTCCCGAAGGGAAACGAGTTTGCATGCAGCGGCCGCATAGTGATGTAGCTGACTGGCCCCGACGCTGCCGGCGCTGCCTTTCAGCGCGTGCGCGAGGTCGTGGAATTGGTCTTGATTACGGTTCTTGAGCGCCTTTTCGAGACGCTTGATAAGATTGTCGCCATCTTTCAGGAATCCGGTGACCAGATCGGAAAGGAAATTGATTCCGTTGCCCAGCTCCTCCAGATCCCGCAGCGTGTTTTGATCGATAATCGGTATACCCTCAGGTTGGGGAGTGCGTGGTTGGGAGGTCTGCCGCGGCGCAGGTGCCTGGCCTCTGAGTTCACTGACCACCAGCGTAATCTTGTCCAGTAAAGCGCGCGCATGAATGGGCTTGGATAAAAACGCGGTCGCACCTGCTGCGTCGCATTTCTTGCGCGTTTCCCGGGTAACGTCGGCCGACAGCATGATGATAGGAAGTGGATGCCGCGGGTCTTCCGAAACACGATGGATTTTCAGTACCTCCAAACCATCGATGTTGGGCATCTGGATATCGAGAATCGCGATGTCGAAATGGCGCGTCTCCAGTGCGCTGAGCGCATCTTCGCCATTCGATACCAGATGCACGCTGTGCCCGGCCTTGTCCAAGATACCGCGAACAACTTTCTGGTTGGTTGGATTGTCTTCGGCAACCAGAATTTCAAGCGGCTCGAGGGAATCGCGCTCACGTGCATACCGATCGATAAAGCTCGCAACGCCGTGTTCTTCCATCGGGCTGGTATAGATCGAATGCAATGCATTGAACAGAAGTGTCTTATCCAGCGGTGTGCTCAATACTGCGGCGAACCCTGCCCGTAACAGCTGGTTTTCCCAGCCGTCGACCGTTTCGGGCGGCGATATAAGAATAAAAGGTAGGTCAGACAGCGAGGGCTCGTGCTTGGCGCTCTGCACGATGTACGCGGCGTCGGCGTTCAGGCCTCGGCTGTCGATTATCGCGATCTGATAGGGCGCGTTTTCGCGCGCCGCATTGACCAGTTCTGCCAGTGCTTGCGCCGTGGTGTCGACGCGCTGCGCATCCACACCCCAGCCGCGCAACAACGTCGGGATCTGGCCGCGTTCCGGGTGATCGCCGGTCAGTACCAGTACGCGGCTGTCGTTAAATGAACTCTTGGTTTGATCGGCGTCGAGCGACGCTGCGCTTTGCATGGCGAAAGGCAGTTCAAACCAGAAAACGCTGCCCTCACCCTGGGTGCTGATAACCCCGATACGGCCCCCCATCAGTTCGACCAGTTGCCGGGTGATGGTAGTGCCCAGGCCGCTGCCACCGAACTGCCGTGTCGTGGACTCGTCCGCTTGTGTGAACTGCTCGAAAATCTTGTCCCTGGCGTCTTCGGCGATGCCGATACCGGTATCGCGCACTTCGAAGCGTAACCAGGGGGCGTCGTGCTCGGAGATCAGGCTCATCCTCTGGATGATTATTTCGATATCACCGGAAGGCGTGAATTTGATGGCGTTGCCGATAAGATTGATCAAGATCTGTCGTAACGGGTGTTCACCGCCAATCAACGCGAACGGTACATCGGGTGCGATTCGATAAAACATACCAAGTCCTTTTTGTTTTGCCTGGCCTTCCATCATTTTCACCGTGCCGCGCACCAGACGATGCAAATCGAACGGCGTCTGCTCGATATTCATTTTTCCCGCTTCTATCCGGGAGATGTCGAGTACGTCGTCGACCAGGTTCAGGAGCGTGCCGGCCGATGCATTGATCGTAAGCGCATAGTCGCGTTGTTCTTCGTTCAACGGCGTTGTCAGGAGTAGATCAGTGATGCCAATAACGCCGTTCAACGGAGTTCGAAATTCATGACTCATGTTGGCTAAGAAACGCGACTTGGCCTGATTTGCCTCTTCCGCCCTCAATCTGGCGTGGTTCAGTCGTTCGATGAGGGTCGCAACGTACGTGGGCAAGACAACCAGTCCAATGAGCAGCCCCACGCCCAGAGTGGTGTGGTCGCGCCAATACGGGTTCTGCAGGATGACCAAGCCGAAACCGACAGTACTGAGTATGGTAGCCAGTATCAGGTAGTTGGTGCCGAAACGAAATCCATTGCCGAAGGCGACCCAGAGATAAATGATGTACAGCGGCACGGTGGTGTCGCCTGCTACATAGAGTCCGAACGTCGTCGCGCTGATATCGGCCACCAGGCCAAGCACACGGCGAAATGCGCCGTCGCCGGGACGGGAAAAAACGCTGAAAAACATGATCAGCGAAAACGCTACGAACGCGCCGCTGACGCCCAGCGCAAGTAACGAGCCGGTATCGCTGTAGGATGAGTTGCGAACGATCAGGTAAGCAAAGACCGCGGACCCAACGATAATCCGAATGAAGCTCTGTTCCAACTCGGCATCATTTGACGAGAACCGTTCGTGGACTCGATTGAGTAGCGTTTTGGGCGTCAATGGAAAATACCTTCGTTAATTGCCAACGCGCGACAGCGATGGGAATTGCGCGTGGGGTCGGGACAGGTCGTCGCGAAGGTACCGGTCCGTGGTCTTTTGGCGTCGAATATGGACGCCTGGAAACCGGGTCGCCATCTTGGCAGTACCGTTCGCTTGACGCGTTAGCAAATCTTCCCGCACCCGTAAACCGTATCCATGAGGGTGGTTTCAACGCCATCGAGAAGTGCATCAACGCAATCCGGGTCGAAGTGAAGTGCGCGCTGGCTCCTAATATGGGCAACAGTCTGGTCGAGGCTCCAGGCGGCCTTGTACGGTCGCGTGGAGAGTAGTGCATCGAACACGTCGGCCAGCGCGACTATACGAGCTTCCAGCGGGATGTTCGCTCTCGTCAACTGCCGGGGGTATCCTGTGCCGTCGTACTTCTCATGGTGGCACCAGGCGATCGTCGCGCCGGTTTGCAGATAATGTGAAGGACTGTCACGCAGGATCTCATATCCAATCTGCGCATGGCGCCGCATTATGCCGCGTTCCCTGTCGTTCAGATTTCCCGGTTTCTGCAGGATCCTGTCGGGAACGCCGATCTTACCGATGTCGTGCATCGGTGCTGCATGTTCCAGGGTGTCGCAGAAGCTATTCGATTGTCCCAGCGTTTCCGCGATTCTGCGCGAGAGTTCGGCTATCCGCTCGATGTGTTCGCCGGTATCCTGGTCGCGATACTCGCCCGCCTTGGCCAGTCTGCGTAGCGTCTCCTGTTCGCGCAGGCGCAGCGCGCGCGTCTTGTCGTCGATCTCCTTTTCCAGCCAGCGAGCCCGGTCACGAATGATCACCTGCTGCTGCCGCAGACGCAGCAGGTTTCTACACCGCGCCCTGCATTCGTGGTGGTCGATAGGTTTGGTAAGGAAGTCAGTCGCGCCCACTTCGAGTGCGCGGTAACGAACGGATTTATCATCCATGCAGGTAATGATCACAACCGGTACATCCGCGCAGCTGGGAATCTTCCGCAGCCACTGGGTGAACTCAATGCCGTCCATATTCGGCATTTTATAGTCGGTGAGAACCAGGTCGTGGGGGTGGTATTTCGCCCAATCCAAGGCTTTCACGGGGTCACTGAAAGATACCGCTTCGACGCCATCTCCAATCGAACGGACAAGCTCCTCGAGTATCATTCGGCCGATCGACTGGTCGTCTATGATGATCACTGTTGACATCTATAGAACCTCCTTTGACGCACGCTCCTAAATGGTATGCTAGTTACAAAAAATTTTACAGGAATATTAGCGGGTTCCGCTCGCTGTTCGCGTATGCATCTAGCATATCAACTCGCGTACCGTTTCGAATTCGAACGGCTTGTCGCACATCGCCGTTGCCCCCGCCTGGTGGACCGCAGCCAGTCGGTTTTCGCTGGCTTCGCTCGTTACCATGAGTATAGGTATAGATGATTGCGCGGAACGATAACCGGTCTGCTCGATGAGTTCGCGACCGTCCATAATCTGCATATCGAAGTGAGTTGCGACAAGAGCAAAATGCAGCCTGCCGATAAACTTCATTGCCACTGCGCCGGAGACCGCCTTTGTAAATCGTTTCATTCCTATCGCGCTGAGCACTTTCCATGCTTGGCGCCGTGCGAATCTGTTGTCGTAGACGATCAGGATTTCGAGGGATTCAGTATCGTAGTGGTCGAAGTTGACCGCTTCAGGATTTAAAATCGCCAACGTCGAATTGAGTGCCAGATCCAAGTCGCGTGCTGAAAACGGTTTGGTCAGTACCGCGCCCGCTTGCCTGACGGATTCCAGTGCGGCGAATCGAGTTTCACTCGAAATCAGGAGGAACGCCGAATCGGCCGTCGATTCGTTGTGCCGCAGGAGTAGAACCAGATCCGCGCCTGTCATATCGGGTAGGTAGTGGGCGCTTACGACAAGGTCCGCAGCGGTGTGGTTAATGCTTGCCGCTGCTGCCTGGCCGCTGTCAACGGTGCAAATGCCGACAACGCCTGCCTCATACAACGTCCGGGAGATGATTTTTCGCTGATCAGCCGAAGGCCCAACCACCAGGACGTTCAGTTCCGATACGGTAAGTTTTGACATATCAGTTCTGTTTGTCATTCGCAGGCGCTGATTTTCACTTATCGGCGGGCTCGACAGGATCTTTAATCTTGTTCCTAACGCGTGACTGGTATGCGTCGGAACATTTCCGTGTGAAACCGCGTCGTCTGCAGATCACGAGAGGAGAGGCGAATTGGTCTGATGAAGAATTCTATTTGCCTCACGCCTGTTTTTTGTGCGCTAAGCCGCTGATTCCGTTCATCGCTTCCTGCCGGTCGTCCTGTGGTGTCTATGTGTACCCTTGCACCCTTGAATGGATCGAGCGGACAACAGTCGTTTGATGTCCATACTCTCAATAAATTCCGACTTCGCAATAACATTCAGCCTTGCTATCCTCCGCGTGGCGCTCGCCGCTTCGTAGCTCAACTCGTTGGTCCGCTTCGGCGTCCCGTACTCAGTTTATTCGTCTGCCCGGACCGGTCAGCGATTTCCAGGATTTTGGCGTGACTCCGTGTCGGTCACTTTGAGGCTAGCGGGAAAGCGATCGACGCTCGAATAAACCTTTAACAAACAGTGCGCAGATGCGCGGAGAAATCGAACATGTCGCAAGACAAGGGCAGATTAAATCTCTTCCAGGTGCTGAAGAGCGTCATATCGTCATTTATCGGCGTACAGAACAATGCAACCCGCGAACGGGATTTCGAACGCGGCAGGGCACGTGATTTTATCCTTGTCGGTATTGGGTTGACCGTAGTCTTTATTCTCGTCGTTTACGCTTTGGTTAAGCTGGTTATGTATTTCGCGATGGCGTGACGCATATAGCTCTATATGACACCCCAAAATGTCAGCTTCAATTCAATGGCACTAACTTACCTGGTTATCCATGAGTCCCATCTATTTTCACGGCCTAGCGTTGCTGCTGCCGTTAGCGTTTAACGGTATATCTGGACAGGCTCTATAAGACCGTCTGAGACAGCGGTGAACCGCTTAGCGGTGCTCGCCAGAGGTGGTTAGGGCCGGACTTGCCCGCGAAGCAGAATTGCGCTGCGCGGCAAGCTGCCGTCGAGTCTTCGCCGGAGGGTTGCAGCGTAGCGAGCGCCTCGCCATAGACGGT
>CBDUNM010000088.1:0-20741 GCA_965368585.1 uncultured Chromatiales bacterium
ACGAGCCCCGGCGGACGCTGCCCGGTGTTACAACGTTGCGCGACCTTTTCTTTTACGCTTTCACGGATTTCGGCAGCGATGGCCTTGCCATCGAGAATATTTGCACTCACGGCGCGTGCGTCCTGACTGGTTGGAGAGTACTGGAAAGCCAGTGATCATAGCGCGATTTTGACTTGATGGCTTGGTTTTGGCCGCTTGAGAAATTGACGCCGTCGGGCCTGAACATTATCATTCCGGCCTCGCTGATGGATCGCGACGATTCGGGGTATAGCGCAGTCTGGTAGCGCGCCTGCTTTGGGAGCAGGATGTCGGGGGTTCAAATCCCTCTACCCCGACCAAGAGGAACAGGGATTTCGGCCTGTCGGGTTTGGAATCTCGTATTAGAACTTGCGCCCGTAGCTCAACCGGATAGAGCAACGGCCTTCTAAGCCGTAGGTTGCAGGTTCGAGTCCTGCCGGGCGCGCCATTAGTCGCGCGAGTCGGCGGAACTTCCGCTTACGCCGTTTCAATGGTGGGCGTAGCTCAGTTGGTAGAGCCCCGGATTGTGATTCCGGTCGTCGTGGGTTCGAGTCCCATCGTCCACCCCAGAACCACCCTGCACGGCCAAGTGGGTTGGCCGTGCAGGCCCTTGCTCGAATGACGTCGCATGTGGGGTATTTGACCGAATTCCCCGACGAATAGCATGTTCGCCGCCCTTTCGATGACCAGCTGAGTACCGGTAGAATCCCAGCTTTCCCGGGAAGAAATCACCCATGTTCGACAAAACCATGCAGATCTCAGGCTACGACGACGAACTTTGGGCCGCGATTCAGGCTGAAGAACGACGCCAGGAAGAGCATATAGAGTTGATCGCGTCGGAAAATTACGCCAGCCCGCGCGTCATGCAGGCCCAGGGGACGGTTCTCACCAACAAGTATGCCGAAGGTTATCCGCGCAAGCGTTACTACGGTGGGTGCGAGTATGTGGACGTGGCCGAGCAATTGGCCATGGATCGCGTTAAACATCTGTTTGGTGCGGACTATGCCAACGTGCAGCCACATTCGGGCTCACAAGCCAATGCGGCCGTCTACATGGCTTTGTGTGAGCCCGGGGATACCATACTCGGGATGAGCCTGGCGCACGGAGGCCATCTGACCCATGGCGCCAAACCGAATTTTTCCGGGAAGATCTACAACGCGGTGCAGTATGGCTTGAATCCGGACACGGGCGAGATCGATTACGATGTAGTCGACCGGCTGGCGCGGGATCACAGGCCGAAATTGATCATCGCCGGTTTTTCGGCGTATTCCCGGATCGTCGACTGGCAGCGTTTTCGTCGTATCGCCGACGAAGTCGGAGCTTTTTTGTTCGTTGACATGGCGCACGTCGCGGGACTGGTGGCGGCCGAGATCTATCCCAGTCCGGTGCAGATCGCCGACGTGACCACCTCGACCACGCATAAGACGCTGCGCGGGCCGCGCGGTGGCATCATTCTCGCCAGGTCCAATCCGGAAATCGAAAAAAAACTCAATTCACTGGTCTTTCCGGGCACGCAGGGCGGGCCTTTGATGCACGTTATCGCGGCGAAAGCCGTGGCGTTCAAAGAGGCTATGGAGCCAGGCTTCAGGGCTTATCAACAACAGGTCGTGCAGAACGCCCAGGCCATGGCTCGGGCCTTTATCGAGCGTGGTTACGATGTCGTTTCTGGTGGCACCGACGATCACCTGTTTCTGGTGAGTTTTATCGAAGCGGGATTGACCGGTAAAGACGTCGATGCCTGGCTGGGCGACGCGAACATTACGGTGAACATGAACGCCGTACCCAACGACCCGCAGTCGCCCTTTGTGACCTCGGGTATTCGCGTCGGGACGCCGGCCATCACGACACGCGGATTCGGTGAGCGGGAAGCGCGAGAGCTGGCCGGATGGATGTGCGACGTGATCGATGCACGCGGGGACCGGGCCACCATAGAAGCGGTGCGCCACAAGGCGCTCGAAATATGTGCCAAGTACCCTGTGTATCGCGGATGACGACCTCGAGTTAAGCGTCGGAACCGCCTCATGCGCTGTCCCTTTTGTCAGGCTCAGGATACGAAAGTGATCGATTCGCGATTATCGGGCGAAGGCGATCAGGTGCGACGCCGGCGTGAGTGCTCAGTCTGCAAGGAGCGATTCACAACCTACGAAAACGTGGAATTGAATCTGCCGCGGATCGTCAAGAACGACGGCCGGCGGGTCAATTTCGATGGGCGCAAGCTGCGTGCGGGTATGAGCCGTGCACTGGAAAAGCGGCCGGTGAGTACCGAGGACATCGATTCGGCCATCACGCATATCACGCGTAAACTCATGGCGAGCGGCGAGGGCGAAGTTCCGTCGCGCGCCGTTGGCGAGCTGGTGATGGAGGAACTCAAGCGGCTGGACCAGGTCGCCTACGTGCGCTTCGCCTCTGTTTACCGACACTTCGAAGACGTCAACGCGTTTCGCGAAGAGATCGAGCGCCTGGAGCGCCAGCCAACCCCGGAGCAGCGTCGACAACAGCTGGATTTTCTCGATGACCCGGATGAGAAGAAGCGGTGAGCGTCGAGGACGAACGCTGTATGGTGCGGGCGCTGCAAATCGCCGAGCGGGGCCTGTACACGACCGATCCGAATCCGCGGGTGGGCTGTGTCGTCGTCAGCAAGGGTGAGGTCGTCGGAGAGGCCTGGCACCGCAGAGCAGGCGAGCCCCACGCCGAGCGTTTGGCGTTGGCCCAGGCCGGCGCAGCGGCGCGTGGTGCCACCGCCTACGTCACTCTGGAGCCCTGTTCGCACCACGGTCGTACGCCGCCGTGTGCCGACGCATTGATTGCGGCGGGCGTGGCGCGCGTGGTCGCCGCCATGCAGGACCCCAACCCGCTCGTGGCCGGGCAGGGAATGCAGCGCTTGCGCGACGCCGGTGTTACGACAACGCTGGGGGTTCAGGCGACGCGCGCACGCGAGCTCAACCCGGGCTTTGTCAAACGCATGGAGACCGGCCGGCCGTTCGTACGCTGCAAGCTGGCGGTGAGCATCGACGGGCGTACGGCGATGGCGAACGGTGAGAGCAAGTGGATCACCGCTCCGGAGGCGCGCGGCGACGTGCAACGCTTGCGCGCGCGCAGCTCCGCCATTGTGACGGGCGTGGGTACGGTGCTGGCCGACGATCCGTCCCTGAACGTGCGCCTGACCGCGTTTGAGTTGTGCGGCGTCGAATCCGCCACCGGTGTGCGTCAGCCGGTACGGGTCGTGCTGGACTCGCGATTGCGTACGCCACCACGCGCGCAGCTGCTCGGTTTGCCTGGCAAGACCTGGTTGGTCACGACAGTGGCGGCCATGAACAGCGATAGACGGGGCCCATTGGAGCGGGCCGGGGCTGAAATCACTGCGTTGCCGAGCACGCGGCGGATCGACCTGGACGCACTGATGACCTGGCTGGGGTCGCGCGAAATCAATGAAGTGCTGTTGGAATCGGGTCCGGTACTGGCCGGGGCGGCGCTGGCGGCAGGGTTACTCGACGAGTTGATAGTCTATGTCGCGGCGCACGTAATGGGCGACGGTGCGCGCGGCATGTTCCATCTGCCCGGTTTGCTCAACATGACCGATCGCGTCCAACTGGCGTGGTCGGATATGCGCAGGGTCGGGCCAGATCTACGTCTGACCGCGCGGCCAATACTCCCCGGGAGCTGAAGCAGAGCCTGCGGGGAAGTTGCCGGTTCAGGCCGCGATCCTGTGAGATCTATTGCGTATCAACACCGGTAGGTGAAATGGATATTGGGAGTGCTGCCCGGGGTGTGCTGCGTGAAACGAATGAGTCACTTTGGAGTTCGCTATGTTTACCGGGATTGTCCAGGCGATAGGAGAGATCACCGCACTCAATGCGCGCGGCGGCGACATGCGGTTGAGCGTGCAGACCGGAAAGCTCGATCTGACGGATGTGCAACCGGGCGACAGCATCGCGGTCAACGGCGTGTGTCTGACCGCCGTGGCCTTGCGCGGCGATGGTTTCCGCGCCGATGTGTCGCGCGAGACGCTGTCGTTAACGACCTTGGGTGAACTGCGTCCGGGAAGCCCGGTCAATCTGGAAAAGGCGTTGACTCTCGCGACACGTTTGGGCGGTCATCTCGTAAGCGGCCACGTGGACGGTGTGGGTGAGGTGATCGAACGCCGGGACGACGCCCGCTCGGTTCGGTTCAGGATCGCCGCACCTGCCGAGTTGGCTCGCTATATTGCACACAAGGGTTCAATCTGCGTCGATGGCATCAGTTTGACGGTCAACGCGGTCGATGGGGCCCGCTTGGAACTCAATATCGTTCCTCACACTCTGCAGGAAACCATCGTGTCGGGTTACCGCCCCGGCCGGCGGGTCAATCTGGAGGTGGACTTGGTGGCGCGTTACCTGGAACGATTGCTGTTGGGCGATGCCGCCGCGCACCCCGTCGGCGGCGTCAGCGAAGCACTGCTGGCCAGGGCCGGTTTCACCAAGACGCAGACCGAGCGCTGACCACCACCGCCTTGGCGCTTCAATCGTCGGCGTTTTCCTGCCAGTGCGCCAATGCATTCTGCGCCCAGTATTCACCGGCGGTGATGATATCGGCGGCGCGGTAAAACTCGTGTGCCTGACACACGTTCATGGGGATCTCGACCAACAGGTCCGGCTGATAGGCGGCCAGCTTGAAGCGGGTGATGGTTTCCTGCATGGTTTCCACCGATTCCAGCACGACGTCGAGCAAGGACAGGTCGTTCCTCACGGGCGGTTCGATGCGCTCAATGCCGAGCCTGTCCTGTAGCGCATCGATATAGGATTCGATTTGTTTGCGGTAACGCGAGGTGGCTTTCGATGGCTGCTCGAGCTTGGCCGCACCGAAGGGTTGGTTGGTGGCCGTTCCCATGACATTGACCGCGATGGTTATGTCGGTCGGGTTTCTCAAGGTCGGTGCGATGGGTACGGGGTTGAGCAGGCCACCGTCCAACATCCAGCGATCGCGGAGTTTGACGGGCCGGAACACGGCCGGTATGGCGATCGAAGCGCGAATTGCTTCGAACAGATTGCCGCGATCCAGCCAGATTTCACGACGTGCCTTGAGATCGGTGGCGACGGCGGTGAACGGGATATCGAGATCTTCTATATCGAAGTCCCCAATCAGTTCCTTGAGTGCCGCGATAATGGCGTCGCCCTTGAGCAGTCCCGCCTTGGTTCCCAGGGAAATGTCCAGAAACTTCAGTACGTCGAACTCACTGAGTTGACGTACCCAGGTTTCGTATTCATCCAGTTTTCCTGCGGCATAGATGCCTCCGACGAGTGCCCCCATGGAACTTCCCGCGACCGCCTCGATGCGCAGCCCCGCCTGTCCCAGCACGCGGATCACGCCGATGTGGGCGAGTCCGCGCGCGGCGCCGCTGCCCAGTACCAATGAAGCGGTTTTGTTCGAGAAATCGGTCATGGTTGTCGGTTCCGTTGAGGAATAACACGCCCGAGTAAGGGCCAGGTTACGCGGTTGGCGCTTAATCAGAGATACAGAGCCGGTGCGTTGTCTGCTAATATTAGCGGCTCGCCTCAGCTCCCAACGATCGTTTGCCGAGGTGTCCGCACCGCCGGTCGCATCGGTCGATTGGCCCACATGTAGCACCGAACAGTATGGCTTTAAACAGTACAGAAGAAATCATCGAAGACCTTCGTCAGGGGCGGATGGTTGTCATCATGGATGACGAAAACCGCGAAAACGAGGGCGATCTGGTGATTGCGGCGGAAAAAGTGACCCCGCAGGCCATCAATTTCATGGCGAAGTACGGGCGCGGTCTGATTTGTATGACCTTGACCAGGGAGCACTGCCGTCAGCTTCGACTGCCGTTGATGGTGAACGCGGACGATCAAATGGAGACGACCAATTTCACGGTCTCTATCGAAGCGGCCGAGGGGGTCACCACCGGGATTTCCGCAGCCGATCGCGCCACCACCGTGCTGGCCGCCGTGCAGCCCGATGCCGGCCCGGAAGATCTCGTCCAGCCCGGACATATATTCCCGCTGATGGCGCAACCGGGCGGAGTGCTGGTGCGGGCCGGTCATACCGAGGCGGGGTGTGATCTGGCGCGCTTGGCGGGTTTGTCGCCCAGTTCGGTGATCGTCGAGATCCTGAACGAGGACGGCAGCATGGCACGTTTGCCCGATCTCGAGGATTTTGCTCGCGAGCACAACCTGAAGATCGGGACCATCGCCGACCTGATCGAGTACCGGGTGCGCAACGAAAAGACCGTCGAGCGGGTCAACGAATGCACCTTGCCGACCGAGTACGGCGATTTCCGCGTCGTCGCCTACCAGGATATGGTGGACAACGAGGTGCATCTGGCGCTGGTCAAGGGCGAACTCGACGAAACGCGCGCTACCCTGGTACGCGTGCATGTGCAGAATACCTTGTGCGATCTGTTGGCCAGTACCTGGGGTGACTGCGGCTGGCCGTTGCGCAGTGCCATGGAACAGGTGGCGCGGTCGGGGGAAGGCGTTATCGTCATTCTGCGTAACCACGACACGGCGCGGGAACTGGTGCAGAGGATCCAGGATTATCAATGGCATGCGCCGGACGATGAGATTCCCAGTCGCGGTCGCATCAAGGATGCGGAGCTGCGCACCTACGGTGTCGGCGCGCAGATCCTGATCGATCTCGGCGTGCAAAAAATGCGCGTGATGAGCGCGCCTAAAAACCTCCATGCCCTGGCAGGCTTCCATCTGGAAGTGACCGAATTCGTCGATTTCGAGTAGCGTCCCGGCGGGCCGTTATTCGGTTAGGAATTATTGTATGAGCATCAGAGAAATAGAAGGTAGTCTGACAGTCGATAATGCACGTTTCTGCGTAGTTGTGACGCGCTGGAACAGCTTTGTCGTCGACAGTCTGGAAGCCGGTGCGATCGACACCTTGCGGCGACACGGCGCGAGCGAAGACGAGATAACGGTGGTGCGCCTACCCGGTGCATTCGAGTTGCCATTGGTGCTGGATAAGGTCGCGGCGACCGGCGACTACGATGCGATCGTCGCGCTGGGCGCTGTCATTCGTGGCGGTACGCCGCACTTCGAATATGTCGCGGGAGAGGCCGTCAAAGGGATGGCGCAGGTGACCTTGAAGCACGGTATACCCATAGCGTTCGGCGTGTTGACGGTCGATACGATCGAGCAGGCCATCGAGCGCGCAGGCACCAAAGCCGGCAACAAGGGTGGCGAAGCCGCGACGTCCGCCATCGAAATGGTCAACCTGTTGCGCGCTATCTGAATGCTAACCGATCGTGAGTAGAAAACGCAGCCGGGCTCGTAGCCACGCGGTTCAGGCCTTGTACCAGTGGCAGGTGACGGGTCAGGACATAGCGACGATCGTCGACCAGTTCCTTGCTGCTCAGGATCCACGCAAGTTTGAAGTCAGTTACTTCCGCGATCTGGTGCACGGCGTGCCCGGTCAAGTCCGTCGTCTCGATGAGGCGTTGCAGCCTTATCTCGATCGTCCGATGCAGCAGGTTGATCTGGTGGAGCGGGCGATCCTGCGGCTGGCCGCTTACGAATTCGTGCAACACCCCGAGATCCCTTATCGGGTCGTGATCAACGAGTCGGTGGAATTGGCCAAGACCTACGGCGCGGAGCAGGGGCATCGTTATGTTAACGGTGTGCTGGATAAGCTTGCGCGGATATTGCGGCCGCACGATGCGGGCGTGGTGTCGAAATAGCTTATTATTAAGGCACTCGAAAAGTATACACTATCTTATTGTTATTATTTCAATAATACAGATTTACCACGTTTCGAGGCTGATGTCTGCGCAGGGTACGAATGGCCGCTGCGGGCAGCGCTGCAACGAACGAATTCCGTATGGTCCGCGGCTTTCAATCGGGTTAGTCTTTCGATCGTCGTTCAACGCAATACCTGAGGAGAATATTAAGTGAACAACATTCTTGACGCCATTTTCGGGGCCCAGGGCGGCACCGCCGTGGATGAGTTGGCGAGAAATTTTGGGCTGGATCGTGAACAAGTGAACGATGTGGTGCGGCAGGTAACCCCGGCAATGGCACGAGGCGTCAAGCGCAACACGCTGGACGACAACGGCCTCGCCGACCTGATCGGTGCGCTGCAGAAGGGGAATCATGCCCGCTACGTCGAGCAACCGGAAATCCTGACGCGCCCGGAAACCGTGGACAACGGTAACGGCATCCTCGGCCACATTTTCGGGAGCAAGGATGTCAGCCGCAACGTGGCGCGTCATGCGGCCGAAAAGACCGGCGTCAGCGACTCGATCATCAAAAAGATGCTGCCGATGCTGGCGACCCTGGTGATGGGTTCGCTGGCCAAAAAAGCGACCGGTGGATTCGGCGGCGGAAACATTTTAGGTTCGATTCTGGGTGGCGGAAGTACTCCCGCCCGTGCGCCGGCCAGTCAGGGCGGATTGGGCGACGTGCTCGGGGGGTTCCTCGATGCCGACAAAGACGGCTCGATGCTGGACGACCTGATCGGTATGGCCGGTAAGTTCATGCGCTGATCGCACCGCATCTCCCGAGCGCATCGGGAGACGCACGGCGGCTCGCGTCTTACATCGGAATACGGATTTTCTGGCCGGGAAAGATCAAGTCGGGATTTTTGATTACCTCCCGGTTGGCTTCAAAAATCTTCGGATACGCCATCGCATCGCCATAGTATTTTTTGGCAATGCCCGACAGCGTGTCGCCACGTACGATTACGTAGTATTCGACCTTCGCCTCGCTACTCGGCGCCTGCAAGCCATCTATGTTCACCTGTTCGACGCCCTCGACGTTGCCGGCCATCAACACGGCCTTTTCCACCGCTTCAGCGCTTTTCGCCACGCCCGAGATATTGACCGTGCCGTTGTCGAAGCTCACGTTGAGGTCGTCGATGCCGGGGTTGTCCTCCTCGATGTGTTTCGCGATTTCGGCGGGTGCGTCTTCGTCTTTCGAAAAAAGCTTCCGTCCCAGGTCCTTGGCGAAATCGAACAGACCCATGGTGTATACCTCCGTTGATAGTCGTTGTTGTGCGTGAAAGAGGCGCCAAGAATAGCGTACTTGGCGCGTTTCGGAACCAGTGAATTCGTATATCGCGGCGAGTGCGCATATTTGAGTGCAGGGTTCGGTAAAGAATTCTTCCAAGCGTCGGGGCGCATATCGGATTATGCTTTCGGCCTATGCCATCGGGCGAATTCGACATCATTGCTTCGTTCTTCGCCGGCGCCACGCGTCATCGCGACGATGTGCTGCTGGGGATCGGTGACGACTGTGCGCTGCTGGCGCCGCCCGGTTGCGATGAGGCCATTGCGGTCACCGTGGATACACTGGTTGAAGGTCGGCATTTTGCCGTCGGTACGGATCCCGAGCCTTTGGGCCACAAGTGCCTGGCCGTCAATCTCAGCGATCTCGCCGCGATGGGTGCGACGCCGCGCTGGGTGACGCTGGCCCTGACCCTGCCGCACGCGGACGGCGCCTGGCTGGCGGCGTTCATGCGGGGTTTCTCGTCCCTGGCGGGGCGCCACGAAGTTGCCTTGATCGGCGGCGACACGACCCGCGGCCCGCTGAGTATCACGATACAGGCGATTGGTACGGTGGGCCGCGCTGACGCGCTGCGCCGCGACGGTGCAATCGCCGGCGACCGGATCTACGTCAGCGGTTGCGTGGGTGACGCGGGCTTGGCCCTGGCCCTGCGGCAGGGCCTGATGCTGCCCGGCATAGACCGAAGCCGTCTGGACGAGGCCCTGGATAGACCCGAACCGCGCGTTCGACTGGGTCGGCACCTGCGCGGCCTCGCCTCGGCCACCATCGATGTGTCGGACGGCTTGGTGGCCGACCTGACGCATGTCTGCGAATCGAGTGGCGTTGGCGCCAGCATCGTCGCAGCGCAGGTGCCGATATCGTGCGCGTTGGGTGCATACATTGCCGCTACCGAAGACTGGTCGTTGGCACTCAACGGCGGCGACGACTACGAACTGTGTTTTACCGTCGCGCCGGATCGCGAGCATGTCTTACGTGACTTGGCGCCGCGACTTGGGATAGCGTTGACGTGTATTGGCCGGATTGAACCGGATGAAGGGGTACGCGTGATCGGGGCCGAAGGTGACGAACTGAGCCAACTGGCAGGTGGGTTCGACCATTTCGGCGCCTATGGCTGACGTGCTGGCAAAGCCGAATTTGTCGAATCCGGTGCACCTGCTGGCGTTTGGTCTGGGCTCAGGGTGCGCGCCGAAGGCGCCTGGCACCATCGGCACCGCTGTGGCCGTCGCGCTGTACCTGCCGCTGAGTCATCTTTCCCTGGGTCTCTATCTGGCGGTCACCGCCGCGGTCGTTCTGGTCGGGATTCGAATTTGCGGCATCACGGCGCACGATCTCGACACCCATGATCACCCCGGCATCGTCTGGGATGAGTTCGCCGGGTACCTGGTGACCATGATTGCGGCCCCTTCCGGGTGGCTGTGGGTGCTGGCGGGTTTCTTGTCGTTCCGCCTGTTCGATATTTGGAAACCCTGGCCGATTAACTGGTTGGATCGACGCGTGAGCGGCGGTTTGGGCATCATGTTGGACGATCTGGCGGCGGGCTTGATGGCGCTGGTTTGTCTACAGTCGGTGAAGGCAGGTCTTTTCTGAGCGGTCCGGCGCATGCTGATACACTCATCAAAACGGTCGGAGGTGTAGGTTTTGAAACCGGTTATTCGTCTTATGGTCGTCGTGTTCCTTGCCGTCTGCGGCCCCTTGACGTGGGCGGCAGAGCCCGTGGTGCGCGTGCTGGCTTTGTTTCCCGGAAAGGCGATGTTGTCGATCGACGGGCAGCGGCGGGTGCTGGCCAAGGGCGAGCGCAGCCCCGAAGGGATCGAATTGCTCGATGCGGATACCGAACGCGCCATCGTGCGCCTCGCGGGCGAGCGCCTGACGCTGACCCCGGGCGGTGTGGTCAACGCCAGGTTCGCCCAGCCAAGCAAGCGCGAGGTCCGCATACTGCGCGACGGCAACGGTGCCTACCTCAGCAGCGGCATGATCAATGGCCGGGCGGTCGAACTGCTGGTCGATACCGGTGCCAGCAGCGTCGCACTCAACGAAACGGTTGCCCGCCGTGTGGGGATCGACTACCTGCGCGACGGTACCCCGATCAGTCTGCAAACGGCGTCGGGGGTTGTTGAAGGCTATGTCGTCCAGCTGGATCGGGTGCGACTCGGTGAGATCGAATTGCGGAATGTGGTCGGCAACGTGGTCATGGGCGAGGGGCCGCCGCGCGTCTTACTGGGGATGAGTTTTCTAAACCGCCTGCAACTCGAAAACCGGGGCAATATCCTGGTGTTACGGCACAATATGTGAAGTTGCGGACGGTGCACGGAGCGGCACAACGCGTCGAGGGGGCGGACGCTAACTTGTCGTTCTACGCGCAGCAAAAGACGCGCATCTGGCGGTCGTCGTCACGGCCATCGATTTCTCAAGGGCCGCGAATCCTAGCCCGCCTCCGAATGCAGTTCCTTGTCGCATTCGATCAGCGCATAGGCGGAGTGGTTGTGAATGGACTCGAAGTTTTCCGACTCAATGGTGTAGGCGGCGATTCGGTCATCGGCATTCAGACACCCGGCCACGTCTCGCACCATATCTTCGACAAACTTGGGGTTGTCATAAGCGCGCTCGGTGACGTACTTCTCGTCAGGTCGCTTCAGCAGCCCGAACAGCTCGCAGGAAGCCTCCTTTTCGACCAGTTCGATCAGTTCCTCTATCCAGATAAAGCCCCGCGTGCGTGCGGTCACGGTGACGTGCGAGCGCTGGTTGTGAGCCCCCCGGTCCGAAATCGACTTCGAGCAGGGGCAAAGGCTGGTGACCGGCACGACGACCTGGATGAACATTCGCGGCGCACCCTTGACGACCTCACCGATCAGCGTCACCTCGTAATCCAGGAGGCTCTCTACCCCTGAAATTGGCGCGCGTTTGTTGACAAAGTAGGGAAAGGACATCTCGATATGCCCGGCCTCGCTCTCGAGTCGCTCCGCCATCTCGGCCAGCATGTCCTTGAACGAATCCACCGAGATCTCGCGTTCGTGATTGTTCAGAATCTCCACGAACCGCGACATGTGCGTGCCTTTGAAATTGTGCGGCAGGTATACGTACATGTTGAAATTGGCGATGGTGTGCTGTTCGCCGCCGCTGCGGTCTTTGACGCGCACGGGGTGACGAATGTCCTTGATACCGACCTTGTTGATCGCGATGCGACGCGTGTCCCTGCTCGACTGGACGTCCTCGATCTCGGTCGATGAGGCGTCAATCGTCCCCTGAGTCAATGCATTCATGTGCTGGTTTCCCCGAGCGACCACTCGGCTGATTATCTGAAAATATCTTGAGTGATTTAAACGAGATACTACCGGCGGACCTGCCCCCGGGCAACCACCGCCTTTGTAAGGCGTAACTTATGTACGATCGCAATATCCGCTTTAGAACTCCAGGGTGGTTCAGTTGACACGACCAATGAAGTAGCACGCAAGTGCTCGTAATGGTTCAGCTTCTTGGCCGAAGCCTGCCAGACTGGCCAAGGCGTCATCGACGAGTTCCTGCGCTTTCTCACGCGCGCCCTCCATTCCCAGCAGAGTGGGGTAAGTGGGTTTGTCGGACGCTGCGTCTTTTCCGCCGGTTTTCCCGAGCGTGGCAGTATTGCCGGACACGTCGAGAATGTCGTCCTGGACTTGGAACGCCAGGCCGACGCACTTGGCGAAGCGATCGAGCGCTTCGCGTTGCCGCGGCGTCGCGTTTTGTTCGGCGGCCAGGGTACCCAAGCGTACGGCGGCGCGGATGAGCGCTCCGGTCTTGTGGATGTGCATGTTTTCGAGTTCGGTCAACGTCAGTTCCCGCCCCACGGCCGCGATGTCGAGGGCTTGTCCGCCGGCCATCCCGCGTGAGCCGCTGGAGCTCGCCAGGGTTTCGATCATCGCCAGACGTGTCGTGGGAGAGACCGCCATGAGGGCGTCACGGCAGAGCACCTGGAAGGCGAGTGTCTGCAACGCATCGCCGGCCAGGATAGCGGTCGCCTCATCGAATGCCATGTGACAGGTCGGGCGCCCGCGGCGTAACGCGTCGTCGTCCATGGCCGGAAGGTCGTCGTGCACCAGCGAGTAGGCGTGAATCAACTCGACCGCGCAGGCTGGGCCGGTCAATCGATCCGGCGTCACTCCAAGCGCTTTGCCGGAAGCGAAAACCAAGGTGGGGCGGATGCGCTTGCCATTGCTCAAGGCGGCGTAGCGCATGGCGGCATGCAGTTTTTGCGGATAAATCCGGTCGCTGGGCAGCCAGTGCCGCAGCGCCTGTTCGGTGTGGTCGCGGCAAGCCCTGAGGTAGGCCTCCAGATCGAAGTCAGTCGTCACAGTCGAATTCGTCTGGTGTGGCGTCGAGTTCATTGGAGGTCAGGATTTCAACTTTCTGTTCGGCGGTCTTGAGTGCCTTCTGGCAGGTGTGGCTCAACCGCACGCCGCGTTCAAAAGACTGTAGCGATTCTTCGAGGCTGAGGTCACCGCCTTCCATACGTTCGACCAACTCTTCCAGCGCGGCCAAGGCCTGCTCGAAGGTCAAGTTGTCAGGATCGTTGTCTGCCATCTGGTGCCATCTCTCACAGGCTTTTCAAATTACCCTAAGGCATCGGTGGCCGCAAACGAAATGACAAGGGTGATCGCAGTGCCGCCTGGGTGTAAACTCCGCCGCTGACCGACATCCATCTACGACCAACGCGATCCCCGGATCTGAGATCAATGAAGTCTCCAACGAAAATTGCAGCGGCACTCCTGGTTTTATGCGGTGGTTTCTCCGACCTTGTTGCCGCCCGCGACCCCAACGATCCCTACTGGGAGTATCGCGACCCGGTTGATCGGGGTGAGTTCGACTACGACGACAGCGGCGACGTCCCGTGGCAAGAGGCGGGAACCAAGCTGCCGCCACTGCCGCACGACGCCAAGTTGCACGAACTGCCGCTGGACGAAATACCGGCGCAACTGGTCGCTTACACCGAGTTGGACAGCGTCGTGGTCGGAAAGAAAGACGCCGTGACCCGCTATTGGCTGGTGATAAAGGGCAGTGGCGGTGGCTACAACGCCACCTTCGAGGGTTTGCGTTGCAATACAGGCGAATACAAGATCTACGCCTACGGCAACCCCGGGCGAGACCCGCAGGTCAAGGCGGCAAAAGATCCTCAGTGGCGGCCGCTGCAGACGGACACCGGGTATCGACGAGAACTGGCCAAGGACATCTTCTGCGCCGGCATCACACCCAAGACCAAACGCCAGATTCGGGCATCGGTGCGCGGTGAATATGACGCCGAAAACCCTTACGCCAAATACATCGACTGAACAATCCAGATCCAATCAATATGAGCAGTGCATACGACGCCTCTGCGATAGAGGTGCTGAGTGGCCTGGAGCCCGTTCGGAAACGCCCGGGCATGTATACCGATACCAGTCGACCCAATCACCTGCTGCAGGAGGTCCTGGACAACGCCGTAGACGAAGCCATAGCCGGCTACGCCAAGCGCATCGATGTGCATTTGAGTAAAGACGGGTCCATCGAACTGGCGGACGACGGGCGCGGCATGCCGGTGGATATGCATCCCGAGCAGGGCATCCCCGGTGTTGAAGTCATTCTGACCAAACTGCATGCCGGCGGTAAGTTTTCCGACAAGAGTTATAAATTTTCCGGCGGGCTGCACGGCGTTGGCGTATCGGTGGTGAACGCGCTCTCGAAGCACTTGGAGGTGTGGGTCAAGCGCAACGGCAACGAATACAACATCGCCTTCGCCAACGGTGAGAAGGTGTCCGATCTGGAGGTCGTGGGCAAGGTCGGGGCGCGTAATACCGGTACGCGGGTCCGCTTCTGGCCCAATCCTCAGTATTTCGATTCGCCCAAATTCAACGTTAAACAACTGGCGCATGTGATGCGCGCCAAAGCCGTGCTCTGCCCGGGTTTGCGCATCCGTTTCACCCAGGACGGGTCGGACGAGGTCCAGGAATGGTGTTACGAGGATGGTTTGACCGACTACCTGATGGGCGAACTGGCCGGCTTGCCCACTATTCCCGCCGACGAGCCGTTTACCGGCCATATGGCCGGTAACCAGGAAGCAGCCGATTGGGCGGTGGTCTGGCTCGCCGAGAACGGCGAGGCCGTTACCGAAAGTTACGTCAACCTTATCCCGACCGCACAGGGCGGCACGCACGTCAACGGGTTGCGTACGGGCCTGACCGAAGCGGTGCGTGAATTCTGCGAATTTCGCAATCTGTTGCCGCGCGGGATCAAGCTGACCCCCGACGATGTCTGGGGCAATGTCAGCTACATTCTCTCGGTCAAACTCGCGGACCCGCAGTTTTCGGGTCAGACCAAAGAACGTCTATCTTCGCGGGAGTGCGCGCCTTTTGTCTCGGGCGTGGTCAAAGACGCCCTGAGCCTCTGGTTGAATCAACACCCGGCGGTTGGCGAGTCGATTGCCGAACTCGCGGTCAACGCGGCCCAGGCGCGGCAACGGGCCGGGCGTAAGGTGGTGCGCAAAAAGGTCACCCAGGGTCCGGCGCTGCCCGGTAAACTGGCGGACTGCATTTCGGACGATCCCGAGCGTACCGAGTTGTTTCTGGTCGAGGGCGACTCGGCCGGCGGGTCGGCGAAACAGGCCAGAGACAAGCACTTTCAGGCTATCATGCCGTTGCGCGGCAAGATCCTGAACACCTGGGAGGTCGATCCTGCCGAGGTGCTGGGCTCGCAGGAAGTACACGACATATCGGTCGCCGTGGGCGCCGAGCCCGGCAGCGATGACTTGAGCAAATTGCGCTTTGGCAAGGTGTGTATCCTGGCGGACGCGGATTCGGACGGCTTGCATATCGCCACCCTTTTGTGCGCCTTGTTCGTGCGGCATTTTCCGACGCTGGTCAAGCAGGGCCATGTGTATGTCGCGATGCCGCCGTTGTACCGTATCGACGTCGGTAAGCGAGTGTTCTATGCGCTGGACGATGCCGAAAAAAAAGGCATCGTCGACCGAATTGCCGCCGAAAAGCTGCGCGGGAAAGTCAGCATTCAGCGCTTCAAGGGCCTGGGTGAAATGAATCCGCAGCAATTGCGCGAGACGACCATCCATCCCGACACCCGTCGTCTGGTGCAGTTGGCCGTCGAACCCGGTGACGAAACGGCGAACCTGATGGATATGTTGTTGGCCAAGAAGCGCTCGGGCGACCGCAAAAAGTGGTTGCAGGAGAAGGGCGACCTGGCGGAGGTCTGACGTTCGGCCGTAGCCGGTTTCCGACCCGGTCTTGCAGTGGCCGCTCGCACGCGCCCGTCATGCAGCCTCCCGGCACGCAGCGTCCGGGCGAGTTGAGCAAGCGCGGGGATATCGGCCAGCCGGCATTCAGACCGCCTTCGACGCATGCGAGGACGCTCAGCGATTTATTTGCCCGGCCGCTGAATCAAACCGGGTCCGGCTCATGGTGCATCGCATCAAATTCGATTGACAAGGATCAACCGAATTCCCCACGAGTTTCCGGGACATTAAATATTAGATTATGCGAATATATTTAAAGTTTTTACCGAGTTCCGAATATCACCATGTTTTCACGAAGAACTTTGCTGGCGTTGTTGGTCTTGTGGCTAGCGTGTTGCGGTGCGTTGTCGGCGGCGCCCAATGGCGAGTCGCTTTATCGGCAATATTGTGCAGCCTGTCATCAGACGCGCGGCGAGGGGGGTATCGGACTGCCGTTGTCGACGTCGAAACTGGCGAGCGTTTCGGACGACTACCTGACCAAGACGATTCGCCTGGGCCGCCCTGGCCGGATCATGCCGGCTTTCGATGAATTGAGCGACGCCCAGGTGGCCGCGTTGGTCGCCTATATACGCAGCTGGTGCAATCAACCGGGCATGGAGTTTCCCACGACACCGATTGCCGGAAACCCGCGGCTGGGCGAGGCGCTCTACCGGCAGCATTGCGTCGAATGTCACGGCGAGGACGGCAGTGGCGAGGGGCCGGGGACCGGCGTGACGCGGTCGCGCGAACGTCGATTCCTGGTGATGCCGCCGGCGATCAACAACCCGGGCTTTCTTAAGTCCGCACCGGATCAGATGATAAGACACACGATTGCGACCGGGCGCCAAGGCAGCATCATGCCGGTATTCGGCGATCGCCTCACCAAATCCGCGATCGACGACATTGTCGCCTACGTGCGAACGTTCGAAGCCCTTGCCGAGCAAACCCGGACCGAATCAGCGGCCGCTATCGAACCGTCACACGTCGTGGAGAGTCCCTACGATTTCTCGACGACCGTCGAAAACGTACGCCAGGCGCTGATCGGTTCCAACTTTCGCCTGTTTCCGGACCGGTTCCTGGAAGAGGGGCTCACCGATGAATTCAGTCACAATACCAGGCAGATCTCGATTCGCTTCTGCAATTTCAAACAGCTTTACAACATGCTGAACATAGAACCGCGTCTGGGCGTTGTACTGCCGTGCCGGATTGCCATCGTCGAGCGCAGCGATGGATCGGTGTTGTTGGTCGCGCCGAATATGCAAGCCATCAGCCATTGGTTCAACAACCACGAACTCGAACGGCTCGGCAACGCGATGGAGGAAATGATCACCGGGGTGATTGAGGAGGCAACGCTATGAAACGCCGGTGGATCGTATTGGTCTTTTTGGGGTGCTGGTCGGCAGTGACCCAGGTCAGCGCCGGGCATACCTTGATGGTGCGCACTGCGCATTCCTTTGAAACCGCTATGGGGATACTGCAGCAAACCTTGGAGGAGTATGGGTATTCCGTGGCGCACGTCCAGCGATGCGATGGCGGCATGGCGGATTTTGGCTACAAGTCCGATTTTTACCGGGTGGTATTTTTTGGCAAGATCGACGAGGTGCGTGATCTGAGCGACAAATATCCTGAATTGATCCCGTATCTTCCGCTAAAGATACTGTTATTCGCCGAGAAGGACGAAACGGTATTGGTTGCGCTCAATCCTCTGGAACTGGCCGAACTGTTCGAGCCGGGCGATCTCCGGATACAATTCAAGCGCTGGCACAGTGACGTCACGTCGATTTTACAGGAAGTTCGCACCAGCCGCCCAGCGCTTCCACCGCAGTGACCCGCCGTCTGGCCGGCGGCGCTTCTGACTGTCGAGTCCCGGGTTGCCGCGAAGCTCTGCTTCCGGGCCGATCGTATCGGCCGACCTACGGGATAACACCCCGCCCGGCCGTGCGCACATGGCTTGCGCCGGCGAACCCTCCGGCAATAAGCCGAAATTCGTCCGATGCGCGACTGGCGTTGCGCCGCCGCGGGTGTAGAATCCCGTGCCTGACGCATCGACTCGGGCACCCATTCGTTACAGCATGACATCCGAACAGGACTACACTGCCGAAGGCATCGAGCGCATTCCGCTCAAGCAGTTTACCGAGAAGGCCTACCTTGACTACTCCATGTACGTCATTCTCGATCGCGCGTTGCCGCACATCGGGGACGGTCTCAAACCGGTGCAGCGCCGTATCATTTATGCGATGTCCGAGTTGGGTCTGTCGGCGGCGTCAAAACACAAAAAATCCGCGCGGACGGTCGGTGATGTCCTCGGCAAGTTTCATCCCCACGGCGACAGCGCCTGCTACGAGGCCATGGTGCTCATGGCGCAGGACTTCAGCTATCGCTACCCGCTGATCGACGGCCAGGGGAACTGGGGCTCGCCCGATGATCCGAAATCGTTTGCCGCCATGCGCTATACCGAAGCGCGGTTGGCACCCTACGCGCAGACCTTATTGTCTGAATTGGGCCAGGGGACGGTCGAATGGCGCCCTAATTTCGACGGCACCCTCCAGGAACCGTCATTGCTGCCCGCGCGCTTGCCCAATGTCCTGCTGAACGGCTCCACCGGCATCGCGGTAGGTATGGCTACCGACATTCCACCGCACAATCTGCGTGAAGTCGCGGCGGCCTGCATTCGTCTGATCGAATCCCCGACGGCGACGGTTGCCGACCTGGTCGAACACATACCCGGTCCGGATTTCCCGACCGAGGCGGAAATCATCACACCGCGCGCCGAGTTGGAGAAAATCTACGAAACCGGCAACGGCAGTGTGCGCGCGCGCGCGCGCTGGGCCCGGGAAAACGGTGCGGTCGTGGTTACGGCCCTGCCATACCAGGTTTCCGGCGCCAAGGTCCTGGAGCAGATCGCGGCACAAATGAACGCCAAAAAACTACCCTGGCTCGAAGATCTGCGGGACGAATCGGATCATGAGAATCCGACCCGACTGGTGGTGGTGCCGCGTTCCAACCGGATCGATCTGGAGCGCGTGATGTCACATCTGTTCGCCACCACCGACCTGGAGCGAAGTTACCGGGTCAATATCAATGTGATAGGCCTGAACGGCAGGCCGGCCGTGCGGGATCTGAAGGGGCTGCTGACGGAATGGCTCCAATTTCGCTTCGAAACCGTGCGCCGCCGACTCCAGTTCCGTCTGGACAAGGTGCTCGAGACCCTGCATCTGCTCGAAGGCCTGCTCATTGCCTTCCTGAATCTCGATGAGGTGATCAGGATCATCCGCACCGAGGATGACCCCAAGACCGTGTTGATGCAACGCTTCGCACTCACTGAGACCCAGACCGATTACGTTCTCGACACCAAATTGCGGCAATTGGCGCGCCTGGAGGAGATGAAGATACGCGAGCAGCAAACGGACCTTGAACGGCAACGCAGGGAACTCGAGAAGACGCTGGGGTCCAAACAGCGAATGAAGACCCTGATTCGCAAAGAGATTACGGCCGATGCCGAGAAATACGGCGACGACCGGCGATCGCCAATCGTGCAACGCGGCGCGGCGGAGGCGCTGGCTGAAACCGAACTGACGCCGAGCGAGCCGATCACCGTTGTTTTGTCGGCCAAAGGCTGGGCGCGGGCGGCCAAAGGTCACGAAATCGATCCGGTTGGCCTAAACTACAAGGCTGGGGACGCCTTTAGTCAGGCGGTACGAATGCGCACCAACCAGCCGGCGATCTTTATGGATTCAACAGGACGGACGTATTCACTGCCAGCGCACACGCTGGCTTCGGCGCGCGGCCAGGGCGAACCCCTGACAGGGCGTTTCACGCCTCCGGCGGGCGCCGGGTTCGTCGGCGCGATGGGCGGAGAAGCGGGTCAGTGGTGGCTGGTGTCGTCGGACGCCGGGTATGGCTTCTTGGTCCAGACTCAGGACACGGTGGCCAACAAGAAGGCCGGTAAGGCGCTGCTGACCGTACCGAAAGATGCCGTCGCATTGCCACCTGCGCCAGTCACCGACAAGAACAGCGACCGGATCGTCGCCATCACTTCCGCGGGCCATATGCTGGTGATCGCCGTCCAGGATCTGCCGGAACTGACTAGGGGTAAGGGCAACAAGATCATCGGCATCCCGTCGGCGTTGGCGAAACGGCGAGACGAGATCGTGGCCGCCGTTGCCTGTGTGCCGGAGGGACGGCGGCTGAAGGTGTGGTCCGGCAAACGGTTTCTGATGCTCAAGGCGGCAGATCTGAATGCCTATGAAGGAGAACGCGGCCGGCGCGGCAACAAGCTGCCCCGCGGCTTTCAGAAGGTGGAACGGGTCGAGGTGGAATGAGCGCACCCTTCGACATGGCGGCGCAGGATACCCTCGCACCGGAACGTCATGAACGACGGCGGCAGCAACGGCGGGTAAGGATTCCGCTGTCGTTGGCGGTCAAGTGGACATTGGTGCTGGCGCTGTTCCTGGCAACCGGCATGGGCCTGCTCGGTGTCTACCTGATTG
>CBDUNM010000089.1:0-20566 GCA_965368585.1 uncultured Chromatiales bacterium
GGCAAAAGCCTGGGCCATACGCATCAAGCCATAGACGTTGACCTCCATTTCTTCCTGCAGCGCTGCCACCGCATTGCTCGCTAGCGGATTTGCAACATTCAGCATGCCTGCGTTGTTGATCACAATCTCAACGTCACTGGCGCTTCGCGCGGCAGCGGTGATGCTGTCCGGATCGTTCAGATCGATGCGTAGCGGAACAATACGGTCGCCGTGGGCGGCGGTCAGTGCGTTAAGCGACTCCAGGTCGCGGGCGGCCGCATAGATTCTGCGTGCACCGCCGCGCAGGAACTCTTCTACGATGCGCTTGCCGATACCACGGTTGGCGCCGGTAATCAGGACGACACGATCTTTTATTGAATGCATGGGATTTATCCTTTTGTATAGGTAATACGGCAACCGTCGTCAGCTGCCGCGCCGGTGCTTACGCAGCATCGCGGTGAACAGCGGACCAAGCGTCCGCTTCGTCGGTTTGCCATACGACCTCGCCAGAAATCCTCCTTGCGCTGGCGCTCTTCGCGCGCCTGCCGTACGGGCCGCGTTGCTCTTTCGCCATGGCCGCATCCGGGCGTGCTGTCTTCGGTACGTGCGGCGAATTCGGTTATTGGGTCTCTCCATCGAGCGGAATTGGGTCGATTCAATCGGCCTGGCTTGCTGATACCGATGGGCACAGACTAGATCTGTTTATACCGATCGGTCAAGTTTTTTCGGAAACTTTCCGGCGGGTCGGAGAAATGTAGCCCAAGACGGATTTTGCGTCTTTAAAGCCGTGGTCCTGGCGATCGGCGGAACTCAAAACTTACTGCGATAGCCGGCTTGTGCCTACTCAATATGTAACGTTCGGTATAAATGTGCTACAAAGGAGCCAGTGCTACGAACACGAGAAAGGCCGGAAATGCCGTGGGAAAAGTCATTTAACGAAGAAGCCGCCCTTGAAAACGCCATGCAGGTGTTCTGGGAGAAGGGTTTCGAACCTGCTTCCATAGCGGACTTGCTTGAACGAACGGGACTGAACAAAGGCAGTTTCTACAATGCCTTTGGCGGCAAACGGCAGTTATTCGTCAAAGCACTGCTGAAATATGACCGGGACCGCCAGACGATGCTGGCCAAGCTGGAAGCCTTGGATGACCCCACGAAGGCCATCGCCACGTTTTTCGACAACACCGTGGCCAATACCGTGGCCGACCAGGAACACAAAGGCTGTTTTCTGTTCAATACCGCCTTGCAGATCAACATGCACGACGAACAAGTGAACGCCATCGTTACCAATGGCATAAGAGAGATCGAAGCGTTTTTCCGGCGCAGTATAGAAGTGGGTCAGGCCCGTGGCGAAATGCCACAAGGGCTCGTTCCGGAATCCACGGCAAAAGCACTGTTGGCGCTGGTTGTCGCCATTCGGGTGCTGGGCCGGGGTGTGTTTGCGGAAGCCGCGCTTCGCACGATCGCCGCTCAAGGTAAACAGATCATTGGTTTGAACCGCACCGGCAGCGCTTCGCCGCCTGCCGCTGAGTAAGCAGTAGTCATTCCGACGGCCGGACTCAGGCGTTCCAAAGACGATGCCAACATAACCATGCGGACTTCTTAGCTGGCGCGTACTTTGTTCCGGCATCGGCGTCGCCCGCGAGGCGCTTGCTGCCAAGACGCCGCCAAGTAACTTCCAGGCGATTTCGCAACCGTAGGAGTGATGCATCGACGATCATGCCCGCAGGCATACAATGACCGTTACCGACTCGTGAAGACACCGTCAGGCGTTTTCTCAAGATCGGTGTTGTCGCCGTAGGTCGCCGCGCGACTCCTGGTCGACACGACGCGCTTAACGCAACTGTCGTGGCATCATCGTACCTGCGGATAGCACCACAACGCAGTGACACACCAAAAGACATTGCAGTGGCAACCACGCCCTGTCGATTTCCAATGCTTTCCTTGGCCGATGAACCGGTAAGGCGAGCGCCCGAGGACGAAACAATGCGCGTGCCTCGCAAGATTGCCGAACTCAACAAAAACCATCGTTCAGGAATATCCAATCTCCGTGGGTCACCGCCGGGATGCTCCAACAAACGACAGCCAACTTCTCGAATCTCGTCAGCCTGACAGCTTTATCACAGCATACTGCGTGCGGGATCATGCAATACTGACTTTCCCTGCCGAACCACCATCGACAGGTATCCGTCAAGATTCCTTGAACAAGAGTTCCAGGTAATTTCGACACTGGACCAATTGCTCGGAAGCCAGCTTCGGCTCCTTCATCACCTTCGACAAGATGAAAGCTCCTTCAAAGGTCGTCAACACATGATCGGCTACCTGGTGGGTTTCTACCGGAATTGCCGGTGGGTGCAGCTCCGCCGCTTGTTCGATCTTCTCGCTGAGGCGCTTGCGCCAGAAGTGCATCATCTGTTCAATCTGAGCCATTACCTCCGGGGAGATGGCCCCGCTCTGATAACAGTAAGAGGCGTAGAGACAGCCCGGGAACGGCTCCTCCAGCTGCTGGGTCATCTCGATGAACAGGCCGACGAATATCAGCAGCTGCTGAAGGGGGTCACGCGCCAGCTGCTCGGCTTTCGCCATGAAATCGTTGTAGTGGTGGCGGTCGTCCTCGGCGTAGCGGGTGATCAATGCTGCCGCTAAGTCATGCTTGGTCTTGAAATGGTAGAAGAACGTGCCTTTCGTAATGCCGGCTTTCTCGATGACCTTCTCAACCGATGTGCCGGTCAGACCCACGTCCAGCACCATTTGCTGGGCAGAGTCCATGATCTTCTGTCGGGTGACGCCACCATCTCTAGGCATGGTTGCTTTCCTCCTCAGTTGCAATTTGCCGCCAATGGCTTGGGCTTTATTTGTACCTTAGGTCAGATTCCCGGCGAATGCGGTGCAACCGATGTGCCCTGCTGATCCAGCGCAGGAATAATACCCTTTTAATTCAATTACATATGTCAGAACGATTGCTTTTTCTTTTTGTATTGCCGCCCTAAAAAGATGCCGCCTAAGCTTTCAACACGCACCACACAAACCACCCCGGGAGGAGAGGACCATGTGTAACGCCTGTATGCCAATGTTGAACGATGCGAAACCGGTCGATGCCTTTGCCGACCAGCTGCTGGATATGCTCAACCAGGGCGCACTGTCTTTGATGGTATCCATCGGTCACCGTACCGGGCTGTTCGATTGCATGAGCGAGCTGCCGCCGGCGACCGCGGAGGAGATCGCCGGTCATGCGGGGCTTGCCACCCGCTACGTGACCGAGTGGTTGGCTGCGATGGTCGTCGGCGAAATCGTCCGCTACGACCCGGCCAGCGGCCATTATCAACTTCCCGAAAGTCACGCCGCGTTGCTGTGCCGGAAATCCGCACCTGACAACATCGCGGTGTTTGCGCAGTACATCGCCATCCTTGGCCAGGTCGAAGACCGCATCGTGGAATGTTTCCGCGTTGGTGGTGGCGTGGCCTACGAAAGCTATCCAAGGTTTCACGAGGTGATGGCTGAGGATAGCGGGCAGACCGTGGTTGCGGCGCTCGACGAGCATATCTTGCCGCTGGTCGAGGGCATCGAAGGGAAACTGGCAAGCGGCATCCGCGTGCTTGATGTTGGTTGCGGCAAGGGGCGCGCCTTGCTCCACATGGCAGCCCGTTTCCCCGTGTCGCAGTTCGTGGGCTACGACCTTTCCGAAGACGCCTTGGCCAGCGCTCGACAAGAGGCTGCCGCTCGAGGACTTACGAATGTCTGCTTCGAGAAGCGTGATCTGACGCATTTCGACAGCGAGGCCGACGTCGAAGCGTTTGACCTAGTCACTGCATTCGATGCGATTCACGACCAGGCAGCGCCCCAGAACGTGCTCGTCGGCATCTATCGAACACTGAAGGCAGACGGAGACTTCTTGATGCAAGACATTCGGGCCTCCAGCGAGCTGACCAACAACCTCGAGCATCCGATCGCACCGCTGCTCTATACCCTGTCGACCATGCATTGCATGACCGTCTCGCTCGCACAGGAGGGAATGGGCCTCGGCACGATGTGGGGTGAGGAACTGGCTACCGAGATGTTGGGCAGAGCGGGTTTCGACCGAGTCACGGTGCACCAACTCGATCACGACTTTCAGAATAACTTCTATGTCATGGAAAAGGCGTAACTCAGACGCATTGCTTCCGGACGCAAAGAATTACGAGGGTTGGCCGAAGAGGCTAACCCTCGTGGTTCCGGACTAACCGCATTCCTCGAAACCGAATACCGCGAGCCACGTATTGTCATGAAGAGCATCACCACGTTTCCAGTGCCTCCTGCCGGTTGAAGCTTCCAGTGACACGCCGTGAATACATTCATGGCAGCACGGCTGCTGCTTCCCTGCAGCAAAGGGTCACTTCAAGCTTCACCCGGCAGGAGGCTTTACCAACGCATTTCTCAATAAGTCGCAGCAATCAAAGTGAGCGGTGGTTAGGCCCGCTGCTTCGCGGAATTCCATTTGGAAAGGCCGCCGGCTGTGCTCATTGTCAGGCGCCGGGCTCGGACATCTGGTGTCATTTGGGCGCTGACGCAATAGGCCATCAATCACGTTCACGGATCGCGTCAAGGCCTGAACCCCGTGGGAATTCCCCGCCGGACGATTCATAATCGTCCCAATTCCGCGACAGTCACCAGGACGAGCCCTTGAGCCACCGACCCGGGAAAAAACTCGGCCAGGACTGCTGCCCAAACCGGTTTGTGCGCGGTTTCCGGGTCGTTGCAGCAGCAGGAACGAAGGCTGGCGACGATATCGCCGACAGCTGACAATGGAGTTTACTTTGGTACCACCTCTAAAATTGACGCTCTGGCAACATCAAGCACTGCCGCTGGAAAAGTCGCCGTCGTGGTGTGGGCCGCCCTCTGAAAGATCCGGAGGTAGTTGTCTTGCCGCCGAAGAAGCCAAACATGATTTCTCCAAGGCATTCGGGTTCTTCTCAGTACCTACAATGTTGAAAATTCTTAAACCGCAGTGTGCGATGTGCTGGAGATCGACAATTCCTTTTCTCGTTTGATGGATACGACATTCACCACTGCAGACGATGCGCCCCCTCTTTCTCGATCGCCTTGGCGATTCGCGCTCCATTTTTACCTGAAGGCGAGGATCGCGTTAATCGCTATATTCATGTTCGAGGCGGCGCAGGCGACCTGCACGATCCTTTTGCCGTATGCAGTGAAACAAATCATCGATGCGGTTACGCTGGCGAATGATACAGGGGCAGATGTATTCGAGGCGACGCAGAGCGCTCTGATACTCTTCGGCTTGCTGAATTTGGGCATTGTGCTGTTCAGCCGCGCCAGTGGCGCGGTGCTGGTGATGACGGGCCCGCGCCTGCGCGCCGATATTCGCAAGGCACTATTCAGCTACTTGCAGCACCACTCGCATCGTTACTTCATCTCGCATTTTGCCGGTTCGCTGGCCAACCGCATCGCCGAAGTGTCGATGAGCAGCATGCACGCGCTGTGGGCGATCACCTTTGATTTCTATCCGCTGATCATCAAGTCGGTCGTGGCCTTGATCATCCTGTTCACCGCCAGCGGGCAACTTGCGTTGGTCCTGACCCTGTGGCTGACGATCTACGTCTACGTCTCCTATGTTCTAGCGAAGCGCTGCCGCGTGTATGCGAAGGATTTCGCCGAGGCGCGTTCATTGGTCACCGGCAAGGTGGTGGACTCGGTCACCAATGTGATGAACGCTAAAATGTTCGCGCGGCGTCGCTTCGAAGAAGACTATTTGACTGATTACCTGAACCACGAGGTGGATCACGCGCTGCGCACCTACTGGTACATGGAGAAACTGCGCTGGTTCCAGTTCACGGCGGCGATGGTACTGATGATTGCCATGGTGGGATACGCGCTGAAGATCTGGTCTGCGGGCAACATGAGCGTTGGTGAGTTTTCCATGGTCGCGGGTCTGGCGATCATGCTGATCGAGGCGGCACGTGGGCTGAGTCGTAGTTTCCTCGAATTCTTTGAATACCTCGGCAACATCAGCGAAGGCGTGGCGATCTTCATTCAACCGCATGAAATCGTCGATAAGCCCGGTGCGAAGGAATTGCAAGTGACGCGCGGCGAAATCAATTTTCGCGACGTGTCCTTCACTTACAAGGAGGGCTTACAGGTGTTCGATCACCTGACGGTGACTATCGAGTCCGGTCAGCAGGTCGGCCTGGTAGGCTTTTCCGGTTCGGGTAAATCGACCTTCGTCAACCTGATGCTGCGCCTGTTCGAGCCGCAGAGCGGCGTGATTGCGATCGATGGTCAGGATATCCTCGCAGTCACCCAGGACAGCCTGCGCGAGAATATCGCCATGATCCCGCAGGATCCGATGCTGTTCCACCGCTCGCTGATGGAGAATATTCGTTACGGCCGGCTCGATGCCAGCGATGATGACGTTATCGAAGCGGCGAGAAAGGCGTATGCGCATGACTTTATCCTGCAGACTGAGAAGGGCTACGCGTCGCTGGTCGGTGAGCGCGGGGTCAAGCTGTCCGGCGGGCAGCGCCAGCGTATCGCCATTGCTCGGGCGATCCTCAAGGATGCGCCGATCCTGATCCTGGACGAGGCAACCTCGGCGCTGGATTCGGTAACCGAGAGAAAGATCCAGCAGGGTCTGGATTACCTGATGCAGGGCAAGACCGTGGTTGTGGTCGCACACCGGTTGTCGACGATCTCGCACCTGGACCGCATCCTGGTCTTTGATGAAGGCAGGATTATCGAGGATGGCAGTCATGGCGACCTGCTCCAACGAAACGGGCACTATGCGCGCCTGTGGAATATGCAAGCCGGCGGCTTTCTGCCGGAATCGGAAGCGGTTTAGACCCGTCAAGGCCGGTGATCCCTCGCGGCACAGGCAAGACCGACCAGGGTAAGGCCCCCGACGATTGCTTGGTCGAGTTTCTCGCCCACTAGACGCGATGTTTTGACCTGCCCAACCTCAACGCAGATGGGTTGCGTTGAGGTTTGAGCAAACACAGAGCCACATTGAGGAGGACAGGTCATGACAAAGTAGTAAGACAAAGGCGCCAGCGATTGAAACGGTAGCGGCCTGGGAGAGGGTAAGTTCGGGCGCAACCGCTCAGGTATATGCCGTCCATCTCGAGCTGGATGTGCACCAAGAGCCGATCGCCGTGGTGGTGACCGTGCCGGCCTTGAACACTTCCGGATGTTGCGCCACGGCAATCACAGCCCCCGCCGAACGACGACTGCGTCTGTAACCATGCGACCGGTTGGCGTCACGCGAGAAAGCAACGCCGATCCGGTCCGCGCCGCTGTCTTACGACTTCACCCAGCATCGGAGCGACACCCCTCACGCTGCAGCCTCGTCACTGAGCGGATTCCAGGTGCCACGCGCGCCGATGCGCCGGGCGTAATTGACGAAGTCTATCGGTTCGCGGCCCAGTGCACGTTGCACACCGTCACCCAGGTAGGCGTTGCGCCCATCGAGTACGGTTTCGAAGAGGTACCCCAACAACCACACAAGGCCGTCAGGCGCACCCGATTCGGCGACAGCTTCAGCGAATGCCTCTTGCGGAATCTGAACGAAGCGAACCTCGCGACCGGCGGCCTCGGATATTTCCCGCGCCACCTCGGTGAACGTCAGCAAGCGGGGGCCCGTAACCTCGTAGGTTTCGTACTCATGCCCTTCCTCCGTCAAGGCGGCAACCGCCACCTCTGCGATGTCTTCGGCGTCGACGAACGGCTCAGGGATGTCGGTGGCAGGTAGCGTAATCGCGCCATTCAGCACCATGCCGAGAAACTCACCTTCTGAAAAGTTCTGGTTAAACCAGCTGGCGCGAACGATGGTCCAGGCCACGCCGGATTCCTGAACGATTCGCTCACAGGCCCGTGCCTCCTCCTCGCCCCGACCGGACAGCAGGACCAAGCGCTTGACGCCTTTCTCGACGGCCCGCGCGGTGAATGCACGAATTGCGTTCGTCGCCCCCGGTATCGCCAGATCCGGGGCATAGGTGATGTAGGCCGCGGTAACACCCGTGAGCACGGCATCCCAGGTGCCTTGATTGTTCCAGTCGAACGACGGGATCGCGGATCGCGATGCGACGCGAGTTTCACGACCGAGGGCCATCAAACGTTCTGCGACCCGACGTCCGGTTTTTCCGGTACCGCCAATGACAAGCGTTATACCCGCGGAAGGCGTGCTGTTTTTCATGGTGCCGTGCATAGCTTTCTCCATTGGTTGGTCAGATGTTGCGGTTAGGCTCGGATTCCACGCTGTTCAGACTAGAAGAGATCGCGTCGTGTGCCCATGCGCACAACGATCAGATGCATACGCATTCGTCTAAAATACGACGATGGATACACTCGGAGGACTGCTGGACGCGCCGCGTGCTCGTGGCGCCTTCGCTCTGCGCGCGGTGATGCGTTCGCCGTGGTCGCTCAGAATCCTCGCTTCGTCGCCAGTGACGCTGATCGCCGGCGTGACAGGCGAGTTGTGGGTTATACCCTGCGACGGTGAACCGGTACGGGTCGGTCCGGGCGACGTAGCCGTCACTCGCGGTCCGGACCACTACAACGTAGCCGACTCGCCAACGACACCTCCGACCGTGGTCGTTCACCCAGGGCAACGCTGTTGCGATCTGGAAGGGAAATCCGTGTCCGAGGAAATGACGCACGGCGTGCGGACCTGGGGTAATGACCCACTCGGCGATACGATGTTTCTGGTCGGCGCTTATGAGCACTTGAGCGATATCAGCGACCGCCTCTTACGGGCACTACCCCCGGTGCTCTCGCTCGCGCACGGCGAATGGGAGTCCCCGCTCGTGTCGTTGCTCTGCGATGAGGTCGTCAAGGATGAACCCGGCCAAGCCGCGGTACTGGACCGGTTGCTCGACCTGCTGCTCACGGCGTTACTCAAGGCCTGGTTCGCCCAACGGGATGCCAGCAGGCCGGAGTGGTGGCGGTTTCAGGGCGACCGAATCGTCGAAAAGGCCTTGCGCATCATGCACGATAAGCCGGCCCATGCGTGGACGCTGGACTCGCTCGCCGCGGAAACCGGTGCCTCGCGTTCGTCGCTGGCCCGCCGCTTCCAGGACCTGGTGGGCGAACCGCCAATGAAGTTCCTGAAGAACTGGCGGATGGCATTGGCGGCGGATTTGCTATGTCAACCCGACGAAACCGTAGGTACCGTTGCCGACAAAGTGGGTTACGCGACGCCGTTTGCGTTCAGCGCAGCGTTCAAGCGCGTCCGTGGACTCAGCCCACGGGAACATCGAACGCGCATGCTTGACCGGCATGGGTGAACATTTCTCGGCTACGCCAACCCTGCTGAAGCTTCTGGATCATTCGAATCCGGCGGTCGAGACAGCCGGCTCGAATCCATCCTCCGGCACCTCCATGCGCGCACCGGCGCCGGCGCTGGAGTCGCCGGGTACTGAGATCGACACCGAAAAGTATCGACAGCGGGGCTCCTTCAACCCCTGTTGCAGTTGCGCACCACACCCCGAGCGCTGAGATAGCAACAAGGATGGTGAATATTCACCGTTGTTACCTTCTCCGTTTGCAGATCCAAACCGCCGACCTGCCCGTATACCTAATTACGAGATTAAGGCGCAGGCACAGAAGCGCTGGCTTGTCTGTTGTCTTTACCAGGTTAAACAGACATCAACCAACGGAGATAAACCATGTCAATCAACGAAATCAAGCAACTAGTCAAGACGAGCAGCACGGGGATCCTGGCAGCCGTTGCTGCGTTTGCGATCAGCGGGCCGATACATGCTGACGGAGGCATTCGTGAGTTCCAGACATCGCGCAAGCTTTATGCGCCGGGCCCATTGATCAGCCAAACCTTTGTGGCCAAGAAAACCCCGACTGGCTCAGGATTCGCCAACCGCATAGGATCACTCGACGTTGACAACGAACGCTGTGTTTGTACCAACTTGGCCAATGTTTCGGTTATTTGTGAGGATTGCGACAACGAATCTCGGGTGGATTACTGTTACACGCACGACCGCGCTTGCCAGGATGCCGCACAGAAAGGCGGTATTCGTGAGCACGGGAGCTTCTTCTGTACAACCATTCCCGAATAAGAGAGCGGGGTCGGTGCTCGCATGGGGTGCCTGTCGAAGGCACCCCAGCACAGCGGCACAGACAAGTCGATGGCGCCGGCCAAAAATCAGGGAAACGGGCGATGATGCCCCTTACGGTTGAATTGCCGGACACGACACTTCATGTCTGGACGGGCCGGAAAATCACAGGACGGGTCACAGGCATCTGCATCTGTCCTCCACTCGACGAGGTGGCTGACCGTCAAGAACCGCTGCGCCTTTGGGCCGGATAATCCGTGTATCCCTCTGCGCCGCCGCCGTAGAAGGTGTCCTCGTCCCAGGCGCTGAGCGGCGTCGCGCGGCGGATGCGCTCGGGCAGGTCGGGGTTGGAAATGAACGGGCGGCCGAACGAGACCAGGTCGCAGCGGTTTTCACGCAATCGCCGCCGTGCCTCTTCCGCGGTGTACGCCCCATTGCCGATATATGCCCGGTGGAAGTTGGCGCGTATGGCATCAACGACCGCCTCGGGACGACCCTGGGCCAGGTTACCCTGGAACGAATCCTCGACGACCTCGATGAACGCGACCCCGGCATCGTTCAGACGCCGGGCGAAGGCGGCGTAGGTCGCCACCGGGTCCTCGTCCGCCATGTCGTTGAAGCTCCCGGTCGGGCTTACCCGGATGCCGGTGCGATCGGGACCCCACACATCGACCACCGCGTCTACTACCATCATCGGAAAGCGCAGGCGATTCTCCACGGACCCGCCATAGTCGTCCGTTCGACGATTGCTGCTGGTGCGCAGGAATTGATCCAACAGATAGCCATTGGCGGCATGTATCTCGACGCCGTCGAAGCCCGCCCGCTTGGCATTCTCCGCCCCCAGGCGAAACTGCTCCACCACTCCCGGGAGCTCATCGGCCCGCAGCGCCCGCGGTTCCAAGACCTCCACCATGCCGGAATCCGCGCTGATAAAAGTCATCGCTCCTTCGGGCTTGATGGCCGAAGGCGCTACCGGCTTTGCGCCGTCCGGCTGCAGTTCTGGGCGGGAAATCCGCCCGACATGCCAGAGTTGCAGCAGCACGTGCCCGCCGGCGTCGTGCACCGCGGTGGTCACCTGGCGCCAGCCCTCCACCTGCTCCAGTGAATGGATGCCCGGAGTAAATGCATAGCCCTTGCCCTGGGGAGACACCTGGGTTGCCTCGGCGATGATGAGTCCCGCTCCGGCGCGCTGCCGGTAATATTCCGCGTTCATCGCCGTCGGGACATCTCCCGGCTGGCCTGCCCGCGACCGCGTCAAGGGCGCCATAACGATGCGGTTGTGCAGTTTCAGATCGCCCAGGGTGAAGGGCTCGAAGAGGATATCTCGCTGTTCAGTCATGGTGCCTCTTTCAGCCGATACTCACATCTGCAAGCGGCTTGTGCGTTTCATCGGCAGACCCAGACTCTATCAGGTACGGACTTTGCCCGCGCCCAGTTTTTACATCCAGTGCTGGCAGTTGAGTCCAGGTCGATGGTCATTGCTTCCTTAGTTGCCCAGCCACTTGGGCTAGCAACTGCCCAAGGACGTAGCCAAACGCCAGGCGGAGCCGGGCGAAAACGAGCAGCGCTTCAACGCGAAGAAGGGCGAGATGCTCGCAAAGATCTCCGAGAAAGCGAAGCTTATCAAGTGACCGGATCCCAAGTCCGGTCACGAAACCTGTTCGAGCAAGCAGCCGCGTCAAGCACTGGCAAACGGGTCCTGATCGCCCCGTTCGACGGGACGCGCACAAAGAGTCAAACAGCGATCGTTCATCGACTACTTCCCGGATGCTCGCAATAGCCCGGCGTCCTTTTTTTGGGACCGATGACGGTACGTTACGGCAGCGTGATAATCCGACCGCCGCGAAAACCGGAGCGACCCGTTCTCTTCTCCCACGAGCAACTGACTCGCTGACCTCCACGGGCATTCCCACCCGGTCAATTCATCATCCGCTGAATTCCTTCGCAAACACCAGTAGAGCAGAGAGCAGGCGTCCCGTGACAGTAGATTCGGCCTGACTGTTTCCGCCCCTTTTGTCTGACGGTGCCTCTAGCCTGCATGGTGTAACATGCAGGCTAGCCGGGTCCAGCGGGGCGACGGGAGCGGACTGCCCCGGCGTGTGACCCTCCCCACCGTCGACCCGCAGTGTTCCTCCCATGCGTCTCAGAGCGGGATCATCAATCAGTGACGGGATAACGCCGCCAGCCCTGCGCAAAGCCGAGATTGGCATTAGTCACAGCGAACCCGATCGGTCACGTCGCAAGCGCACCGTGTTAATTCCAGTTAATTCCAGAGCCGATTGTGGTATCGACGTCATGCTTGGATGACGAGACGAGATGTGGAACGGGTACGGGTCGTCGAATCCAATCCGAATCACCGCTATCCGCTAGGCCATTCGACCGCCGAATTCAAAGCAGCCCATACCCAGATTGCCGTAGGTAAGACTGTGATGAATGCGCCGCCCTGCTCGACCCGTATCTCCCGCCGCCCAGGCCACCACCAACGACGCATAGCGTTCCAGACTCGATGCGCCCGGCGAGTTCGCGCATCGCGGCTACCGCGCGGTGCTTGGACAGGAGGATGTCAGGGGCGCCATGCGAAATGAATATCGATGGCAGAACATCAACGACGTTCATCATCCCTTCCCTCACCAGAATACCGAAAACGGGTCGCGTTAGGCGGCCACCGGCATGGACGTCCGCACTGAGTCATCCTCACCCCTTCAAAGCTTCTGGTGGGCGCCGTCACAGAAGGGCTTGTTGCCACTGTGCTTGCAACCACACAGATACACGGTGCCGGTCTTGTCTGCGGTGAAGGCAACCGGCTCATGCCCTGTGCCTTGATGCGACCCGTCGCAGAAAGGCTGATTCTTGCTGCGCCCGCAGGCGCACCAATAGTAAGTCTTACCCTCTTCGAGTTCGACGGCGAACGGGGCCTTTTGTGCGATCTTTACTTCGCTGTTCATGGTGTTTCTCCGTTTGGTTGGTGAACAGGATGTTGGCACCTGACTATCAGGCAAGCGCCGGGCCCGCCGGGGTGGTCCCAGACGGATTCAAGGCCTTTATCGAGTAGTACCCGGCCTTGATGTGATCGGGGTAGACGGTGGCGGCGCTACCCGGAATTTCATGAATCCCTTGGACGTACTGACTGATGTTCGGATAGTCGCGCACCTGCCTCAGGTTTATCTTGCATGGACCGTGATAGGCCAGATCGAAACGTACCAGGGTCACGAAGGGGCGTACATCCGCCTCGGTCAGTTGATTAGCCACCAGAAAATCCTGGCCGTCTTGTGCCCATTGTCCGTTAAGCAACATCGGCCTTGCTCTCTGTGGTTGTGGGTGCGGTCAGCCCCTGGCATGGGGCCGACCGGCTTGCTGGCGCGTCGAGTGATCAGGCAGTCGCACCGACAGCGGTTCGCCCTGATCGATTATGGCCCAACAGGCTACTCAGGCGGTAGGCACCATCACCCAACAGAACCTGGACAACGGAAGCGACGATAAGAAACGCCGAGTAGTCCCGGCCGCCGTGTTCATCGGTATAAAGCCAACCATTGGCGCCATGCACGAGGACGATGCTGCCGATCAGTATCGGCAATAGCGCCAGAGATACCGCACGCGTCTGAACACCGAGCACCAGCATGGCGCCCCCGATCAGTGCGGCTCCCATGGCCGGATTGCCAAACCAGCCAGGGACGCCCGGCGGCTCGAAAAATCCTGCAGTTCCGGCGGGCGTGAATACCAAAATCTCCAGCAGCGCATGGGCGATAAACATGGTGCCGAGGGCAAGACGAAGCAGCAGCGCGGCATAGGCGGTCGACTGAGTCATGGCAGTTCTCCTGACGGTATTCGGCTGGTGTGCTCGAAGTATTGACCTCGGAAATAATAGAAACAATATTTATCATTATTGATAAACTGTTTCTATATTGAATACAGTCGAGTGCAACCGTATGGACAAGCTGGGGTGTATGCGGGCATTTGTCGCGGTCGTGGAGGCAGGCGGATTCTCAGACGCAGCACGCCGTATGGGCGTGTCCAAGGCCACGGTCAGCAAGCAGGTCGGCCAGCTCGAAGCAGACCTCGGTGTTCGCCTGCTGCATCGAACCACCCGCCGAGTCAATGCGACGAGCAGCGGGCAGGCCTATTTCGAACAATGCCGACCGCTCTTGGTGGAACTGGACGAACTCGACGCGGCGATGCATTCGAACACCTCGGAACCCAGGGGCGAGCTGCGGGTGACGGCCCCGGTCTCGTTTGCGGAACTGCACCTGATGCGCGCCGTATCAGGTTTTTCCGGCCGATATCCCGAGGTTCGGGTCAATCTCATCCTGAGCGACAGCTTCATGGACCTGGTGGATGAGCGGATCGACGTGGCGGTTCGAATTGGCGACCTCGAAGACTCCACTTTGGTCGCGCGTAAGCTCGGGAGCATGTCCTTACTGATTTGTGCGGCTCCCGGCTATCTCGATAAGCACGGCGAGCCAACCCGTCCGGAGCAGCTATCCGATCACCTCTGCGTGATAGACAGTAACCACCCGGCCGGCACGCGTTGGACTGTTGGCGACGCGGAGAATGCCGTCACGATCAACTTGACAGCCAAGGTACTGGTCAACAGCGCCCGCGCTGCCAGGGAATTGACACTGTTGGGCGAGGGAATCAGCTATCTGCCGTCGTTTGCAGTAGCGGATGACATCGCAGACGGGCGGTTGCGGCAGTTGCTGCCGAACCATGCGTCTGCGCCATTGGGCATCTATGCGATGTATCCCCACCGCCGACACTTGTCTGCCAAGGTCAGGCTTTTCATCGAGCACCTCGTCGAACACTGCAAAGACACGTGCGTTTGAGATATAGCCCGTATGCAGCGCGCTGATTGGCTGGCTACAAACCGACGGCCTTCGGTGATAGAACCACCCAGTCGGCGACCTCGGAAACACCCGCTCGACGATACAGACACCATCCGCGTTCTCGGCCAGCTGTCCGACCCGCTACAATGTAGGCTCATACGCCGCCCAGAAATTCCCATTGCCTGGTATGCGTCCCTCTTGACTCTACGGAAAACGATGCCTTGTTCGACGCACTCCGCCACACCATCAGACACGATCTGAGCTTCTCCTCCATCCGCTCCAATCTATTGGCCGGTTTGACGGTAGGCATCATCGCACTGCCACTGTCCATGGCGCTTGCCATCGCCAGTGGCGTACCTCCTCAACACGGCCTCTATACCTCCATCATCGCTGGAATCGTCATCGCGGCGACCGGCGGCTCCACCGTCAATATTTCGGGACCGACAGCGGCATTCGTCGTCGTACTATTGCCCATCGTTCAGCAATTCGGCCTGGGCGGTTTGCTGATCAGCGGATTCATGGCGGGAGTCATCCTCGTGCTACTGGGTCTCATTCGTTTGGGGCGCCTGATCGAGATTGTTCCTTATCCCGTCGTCATCGGTTTTACCGCTGGCATTGCCGTCGTGATCGCGACATTACAGATCAAAGACCTCCTCGGCCTGGAAATCGCCTCGCTGGACGGCCACTTCACAGACAAGATCGCGCAGATAGTGCAGGCCCTTCCGACCCTGAAGATCGAGGAAGTGCTGATCGGCGCCGTGACGCTGACGGTGCTGCTGGTATGGCCCCGCCTGCATCTGCGCATACCCGGACATCTGGTGGCAATATTGACCGGCTCGCTGCTTGCCTGGTGGCTCAATACTGTCGGCGAGACACCCGTGATCGCGACCATCAGCACTCGGTTTCACTACGTGCTCGACGGGATCGGCGGCAACGGCATACCACCGATCCTGCCCGAGTTCGCGTGGCTCTCGGCTCTGCCCAATGCAGCCGGACAGCCGATCGGACTGAGTTTCGATCTGGTAAGGCAGTTGCTACCGGCCGCTCTGACGATCGCGGTACTCGGCGCGATCGAATCGCTGCTGTGCGCCGTGGTGGCCGATGGTATGACCGGAAAACGGCATAGCCCCAACGATGAACTGATCGGACAGGGCATAGGCAACATGATCGGCCCCTTCTTCGGCGGCATTCCAGCGACTGCCGCGATTGCGCGCACGGCTGCGAACATACGCGCCGGCGGCACCATGCCGCTTGCGGCAGTGACCCATGGCGTTTTCATTCTCATTGCAATCTTGTTTCTCGCCCCCCTGCTCGGCTACATCCCGATGTCAGCGATGGCGGCATTGTTGCTGGTGGTCGCCTGGAACATGAGTGAAGCGAGACACTTCATGAGAACGGTACGCATCGCCCCACGTGATGACAAGCTGGTGCTGTTGACCTGCTTCAGCCTCACTATCCTTTTTGACATGACCATCGCGGTCGGCGTCGGCCTGGCGCTCGCCGGCACCTTGTTCGTTCGCCGCACCGGCGACCTCACCCAGACCCGGCCTGTCCGCCCGGCGCACGACAACCTGGAGAATATCCCGGATTCGATCGCGATCTACGATGTCAATGGCCCCCTGTTTTTCGGGTCTGCGTATAAGGCCCTGCACAGTCTCACCGAGGTCACCCCGCAGGTGCGTGTAGTCATCCTGGATATGTCGGAGGTAAGCCTGCTGGACATGAGCGCGATCGTCGCAATGGAATCGATTGTGGAGAACCTGCGCAAACGTGGTGTCGGCCTGGTAATCAACAACCTGCAGCCGCGGATGCTGCTTAAACTTCGTCGCGCCGGCATACGCCGCCGTCAGGGCAGCATTTTGTTTTCGCGCGATCTCCGTGAGGCCATCAAGAAAGGCCGCGAACTGGCCGGCGAAGCCTGAGATTGTGCTCAACTGCCCCCATCAGGTGAGGTGATATGCCATGGTTTTCCTGTTTGAAGCTCGTTGTTTCGCACTCGAAGCGTCTTTGATCTGATCGAGATATTGCCTCATCGGGATGACCGAACCCGTCAAGGCCAGAACGACGCCCGGGCTGTCGAAAGTCGTCAGAATGGTGATCAGCGCATCGAAGGGCGAAACACTGGCCTCGTAGAATCTCGGCAGCGCGATCAGGAACGAGTGAACAACACCCCCCGCCGAACAGCCGACGAACTTCTGAACACCCAAGACCGTGCTGCACCTGAGGGCACTGAAGAAGTATCGGTTGCTCCCCGCCAGGAAGGTCGGTAGGGAAGCGGCCTCGTTCAGCGACGCGCGCCCGGGGAAGTCCTCCAGGGCGTCACGGCGAGAAACATCACAGATAAGACGACGAATACCAGGATGGCGCCGAGCAGGTGGCACTTCCTGATGCCGGAATTCATGATCAATCCCAGGAGACGACGACCGGAATCGACCTTTCCGGCGTAGTGGTGATGGCGCCTACCGGACATTACATCCGACACAAGTGACAGACCCGACACTCCACCCCGTATCTGATAGCGGCCGTTCCGGTTCTTTCGTCGCTGCGGATCACATCCGTGGGGCAGGACTGAACACAGGTCCCACAGCCGATCCAGCCGTTGATAGCCATCGGTCTCTCCCCGTTCGCGTTACCGTCTGTCCTCACGTCGCTCAGGGGCGTTTTCGGGAACGCAGGCCAGTTGGTCGTGGCGGCGGATTTCGCAGGCCCCTTGCAAGGTCTCGCCGCGCCGGCCGGTAAAGCTGCAGCTGCCGCCTTCACTGGCGGAGGCACAGGCTTCGCTTAGATCGCCTCCGGCGGCGGCCCATGCCGGCCTCGGCCCTGGCGGTCGCCAGCAGGGCGCTCGGCGAAAGTACAAGCCGCCAGGACCAAAGAAAAGCCCAAAGTAGTCATCTCCAAGCGTTTCATGACGGTTTCTCCTCGTATCGGTGCATTGACCGTGTTAGGTCAATGTCTGTTGCTGTTGACTTTCAATCGGCGACACGGCGTGCCACACGGTGTTCGTTTCAGGTTCAAGGCTAAGACCCAATCGCGCATTCAAAAGGCATGAAGTGTGAAGAAACCAAGAATTCCGCGCCGGTCCGACACTGCTCCCCTACGCTACCGGAATATCCGCTATTTCTCCGCAATTCTTCCCAGTTTGGCGTTCAGTATCCTGACACAGGGGCACCAGCCGGCCCCTTTCGCACCACAGAGGAACACAGCTCATGAAGCCAAAACTGCTTTATCCCTTGTTCGTGATAACCACTGCGTTGAGTACCGGACTGTCCCTGCCATCATTCGGCTCAGAATCGGCGACCGCGAACCAATACGCTGCCGATTCGGAGAAAGGCCCCCCTGGGTCACAGCAACTCTCAACGGGTATGAATCAGGTACAGGCTATGCATGCACAGCTGCTGCAACGGGTCCGCGAACAGGGGAAGCAACGCGCTGCGAAGGCTGCTTTCAGCCTGGCTCTCTTGTCGCTGGAGAACGATGACCGAGGTAAAGCAGCAGAACTACTGGGCGAAGCGGTGATGTTACAACCCAGGAACACCGACTACCTGCGAGCCGCTTCGCGGATGGCATTCGAGCTGAACAACTACCAAGCGGCCGAGGCCTATCTGCTTAGTATGGCCGGGATATACCGCAGAGCCTCCGATACGGACGGTACGAAGCTCATCGGTGTAATCGATGACCTCGCTACCCTTTACCTCGCGCAGGGCAGGAGGTCCGCGTCGCGATCCGCGTTGATTGAGGGACTCGCGGCAAGGACAGAACTCTATGGCGAGCATGACCCCAGGTTGGTTGACAACCTCTACCGCCTGGCCGAACTGGAACTGGCCTCCGCCAACGCTGGTGCGGCAAAAGACCAACTCGCACGCGCAATCCGCATCCTGGATGACTCCCCGGCTGCCATCGGCGACCACGAAGGGGCCGCGCTGCTGCACAACATCGGCGAACTGCTCCGCGTGAGTCGGCAGTACCCCGAGGCCGAAAGCGCTTACACAAAAGCAATGGCACTGTGGAACGGCTCACCGGTCCGCAATCTGCGAGGGATTGCGATGACGCAGGCAAGTCTCGCCCGCCTCCGCACCGCACGCAGTGCGGCATCTACGACCGTCAACCCGGATCACGACCAACCAAGACAAGGCGCACCCGCCGTTTCATCGCTGGTGGCCGAGTCGGCGCGGAAGCAACTGTGAAAACGCCGCGACCAGCCATGTCCGGAGGAAGTCTGTGGAAATGAAAATCACCTACCATTGGTGTTCCTGCGGCGGAAAAGCGGAGCGTGCCTTTCAACAAATGGAAGACGTTGGAAACATGGAGGCCGCAAGCGTCTCGTTCACTGCAGACAAGTCGGGAACGGTGCAACTATGCCGGTGCAAAACCAACCAGGCGGCGCTCCCCCATTTCGGCCCGGCCCAAAGACCGGCCGATAAGGAACCGCTCCGCGTTTCCGGTTAAAAGTACCAATCTGCGAATCCAGTCGCGCCTATTGCTCGTGTTCTCCGGCGTCATCACGCTGGTTTTGGTGGCGAGGATGATCGCAGTGAACCGCAGCTTCCAGCGTGGACCGGGGGACTATCTCGACCAGGTCGAGCACCAGCGGCTCGACACGACCGCCATCACCCTAGCGAACGCCTATGGCGAGGCCGGCGACGGGTCATTCGTTCGCTTTAACGGACCCTTGTGGACAAATCTACTCGATCAAGCGCTGGGCCGCTCCGGCCGCCTTGGCGCGATTCCGCCTCCTGGCCCATCATCCCAACAAGCGCTGCCCGCTCCATTTCGAGCGGGAGCCCCTCCCTTGCCGGATGGCAGACACGGGAAGCAGCCGTCCGACGTGCCGGCTGCAGCGTGAGAATCGGCGCCGGATCGGGAGCAGATCGCAAGCGACCGGGGCGAAATCAACGCACTCGCCGGAAATGGTGCATGTCGTATTCTCGTGCAAGATTCGGAATCCGGCGCCCGCTGAATAGATAATCCTAGAATCCTCAGTTGACCGCTTGGAGTAAAACGCAAGTGATTGGTTTACCGCAAACGATGCGCCGTGATGAGATTCACTCGCTGGGTGAATGTCGCTACGACCCCCAGGGCACGCTCCGCGCGGCGCCTGGTTGCGTTAGAACTCGTTGGAATAGATCAACTATTACTGCGGGCATCCTGCCCTTCGCCCTATGGGCCAGCAATAGCTGTTCAAATCGCTCCAAGCGATTTAGTCCGCCTCGCTATGCCTTGCCACGCACCACGCGGAACATACCCTGGAAGCCGTCCAACTGAGGATTCTAGGATAATGGGAGCAGATAACACGCCCGTGGAACGCCCTCTTGTTCTTATCGTCGAAGACGAAACCAAGTTGGCCGAGATTCTCAGCGAATACCTGCGGCAGGCCGGCTTCCGCACCGAGCGGCTGGAAAGGGGTGACCGGGTTGTTTCTTTTGTCGAAAGTCAGGTACCGGACCTGGTGCTGTTGGACCTGATGTTGCCGGGACGCGACGGCAAGGAGGTTTGCCGGGATCTACGCCGCTTTTCGAAGGTGCCGATCATCATTCCGTTGAATTCGTTCGCCAAGGCCAGGATAAGCCCCTGCACCGCCGCCTCGGGAAAAGGTTCGGCCAGACGTATTGCCCGGGATGGTTGTTTTGCGATTACTGCGGAGTAAGCGAGTTGTGAATGAGGGCCGTTGACGGGTGCGCCATCTCTTTGTTCAGTGCGGTTCGATCCCGGTGCGAT
>CBDUNM010000090.1:0-20420 GCA_965368585.1 uncultured Chromatiales bacterium
AATCGAACTGCCGACACGAGGATTTTCAGTCCTCTGCTCTACCGACTGAGCTACCTGGGCTTCGGGTACTGCACTGCGTGACTGAACTCGCGCGACTTTCCGTGGCTATGCCTTACTGTAAAACGCTCGCCGCTCTGGGCGCCGCCGCATAATGCGCCAAGGTGCGCGTATTTTACGGGAGGCTCGGCCGCCGTCAAGACGCAGTCGTCACTCGGGCCGGAAATCGGGCGGCGCATCCGAACCCTCACCGAAGAAAAATTTCTCCATCTGTTCTTCAAGGAACTGACGGGATTTCGGATCTACCGGCGTCAAGCGGTACTCGTTGATCAACATAGTCTGGTGGCGCAGCCATTCCTGCCAGGCTGCCTTGGAAACATTGTCGAACACCCGCTTCCCCAGATCGCCCGGGTACGGCTGGCGATCCAGGCCTTCGGCCTCGCGACCGAGTTTTACACAATTTACGACTTTGCCCATGGCAGTTCCCCTTGTTGCTGAAGTTCGGCGATCAAGCGCGATACGGGCGCAGCCAGGCCGCGCGCGTCGGGCTGTGCCGGGTTATACCAGACCCTTCGGTCGCCATCCATGACCGACCAACCTCCAGGTTGAAGCAGGATTTCCGTCGGATGTATATCCAGATGGAAATGGCTGAAAGTGTGGCGTCGCTGCGCCAGGCAACTAGACGTACGCAACCTCGCGCCCAGATGCTGCTCGCACCACGCCGCAACGTCGGAATCGAGATCGGTCTCGGGAAATCCCCAAAGACCGCCCCACACGCCGCTCGGTGGCCGCTGTTCGAGCAACACCTCGCCGCCGGCGTTGCGGATCACCAACATGCGCACACTGCGAACCGGTACGGCGCGCTTCGGCCTGGATGCGGGATAGGCCGTCGGATTTCCCTGAGCACGGGCGAGGCAAGCCGCTGCCAAAGGGCAAGCGCCGCATCGCGGCTGCGACCGGGTGCAGACGCCGGCACCAAGATCCATCATCGCCTGGTTGTAGCACCGAACCCGTGTTTCCGGCGTGAGTTGCTCCGAAATCGTCCACAGTTGTCGCTGAACACCCGTCTTACCGGGCCAGCCCGACACCGCGAAACAGCGCGCCAGCACCCGCTTGACGTTGCCATCGAGAATCGCGTGCCGCTGATCGAGCGCCAGCGAAAGTATCGCGCCCGCGGTGGAGCGGCCGACCCCCGGCAACGACATTAGCGCGTCGAATTCCTGCGGAAACCGCCCGCCGTGCTGGTCGCGGATAACCTGCGCGGCGCGGTGCAGATTTCTTGCACGGGCGTAGTATCCCAAACCGGACCACAGATGCAGAACGTCGTCCAGCGCCGCGTCCGCAAGGTCTGCAACCTCCGGAAATCGCGCCAAAAACCTTCGAAAGTAGGGAATAACCGTGGCCACTTGAGTCTGCTGCAGCATGATCTCGGACACCCAGACGCGGTACGGCGTCGGCTCGACCTGCCACGGCAGGGACTTACGGCCGTACTGCTCGAACCACGCCACAACGCGCGCAGAGAAACTTTCCGTGTCAGTCATCGGAGCGCCGGCGGCCGCAGTTCCAACACAACGCGAATTGCGCATCGACTTCGGCCCCGCAAGTCGCGCAAATCCACTCCCGGCCGCCCTCGAGGGGTTCATTCTGCTGGGACAAGAAGGTGCCCAGGATGGCTTGAGCCCGCCCAAGCTGCGCGTTGTCAACCACCCAGACGGTCGGAAAATTCAGTGCCGAGAGCTCCCCCGCACCCCCTGCCAGGTGCTCACCCAGTACCACCGACTTGATATTGTCCTCGCCCAGCCGGTCGACCAGCTGCCGAGCCTCCAGGCTGTCGCGCGCTTGATAAAGCTGTTGCATTGAAAATTGTGCGTGTTACTCGTCACCAGGCACAGTATCATGGCGCGCTGAAATACGACACACGGGCCTGATCGACAACGATGGCTGCAACCGCACTGAACCGACTGCGTTACGACCCTGAACTGCCGCGCTTGGCAGCAGTCATGGCGATGCTGTGTCTGGCTCAGCTCATACTCGCACCGCAGACCCACACCCACATGGGCAAGACCATCGACGGTGCGGCCGTGGTTCTATGCACCTGGGATACGGACGCTGTCACCGTCGACGACGCGCCAGCCAAACGCACGGCGGCACTGAGTTTCTCCGCGTTGAATGCCGAGTTGCTGGTTGGCGGCCAACTGCCGGTCAGCACGCACCGCTTCACTTCAGCGGCGCTCCACCACGACGCGGCACCCCTACCGATCGATACGCCTGTAATTCATCATGCTTCGATTCGCGCCCCACCGCCTGTCTGATCGCAGTACTTCTCATTGACCGTATTCGTCTTGGATCAGGAGGCAATCCGATGTTGAAACATGCTTTATCTACGGCCGTTTGTTGCGCCCTTTTCTCATTGAGCGTGGCGTCAGTCGCGAGCGGCCTCGCCGCCGAACAGGTGGACGTTATCGATCCTTACGCCCGCGCCATGCCGCCGGTGGTGCCGAACAGCGGTGCGTTCCTGACGCTCAAAAACAGCGCCGCCGTCGCGCACCGGCTGGTATCCGCCAGCAGCCCGGCGGCTCAAACCGTTGAACTGCATACACATATCAACGACAACGGCGTAATGCGCATGCGCCAGGTCGACGGTATCGATATACCGGCCAACGGCATCACCGAACTCAAGCCCGGCGGTCTCCACATCATGCTCATCGGGTTGCACGAGCCGCTCGTACCGGGGAGTGAAATCACCCTTGAACTGAGCTACCAGGACGGCAGTTCGGAGGCCGTCACCGCGCCCGTACGCAAAATCGGCATGGGCGGGACGAAGCAACCAACTCACCAGTGATCAAATGGCCCGCTGACTGGATCAGGGTGCCGCATCGTGGAGCAGTATCATGTCTAATCCCATTCGTATCGTCTTACTGGGCATCCTGGCCTTAGTGAGCATCGGCCTGGGCGTGTGGTTCGGCAACCGCGCTTCCACGCCCGCCCCTACCTCGGGTTATGCCCACATGGGCGGCGATTTCACGCTACAGTCGGCCGCCGGCCCTGTATCGCTCACCGACTTTCGCGACAAGGTCGTGGCCATCTATTTCGGGTACACGCACTGCCCCGACGTGTGCCCGACGTCGCTGGCAGCGCTCGCCCGGGCGGTCAATCAACTCACCGACGAGGAGCGCGCGCAAATGCAGGGGATCTTTATCAGCGTCGATCCCGAACGCGATACGCCCGAGATCGCGGCGCAATACGCGCAAGCCTTCCACCCCTCGTTCAGCGGACTTTCAGGCACGCCCGAGGCCGTTGCCGAGGTGGCCAAGCGCTACTTCGTGCTGTACGAGAAAGTGAAGCTGGACGACTCCGCGATAGGCTACGCGGTCGACCATTCCTCTATTCTGTACGTGCTGGGGAAAAACGGCGTCGTACAAAACCTGGTACGCCACAGCGAATCCCAGGAGGACCTGGTCAAAGCGCTCCGCGCCGCGCTCGCCGGCTAACCTGCGCGAGAATCAGGACGTGCTCGCATGGCGGGGGCCACTGCGCGGATCGCGCGGGGATCTACACGATGGGCGGCTCGCCCGGCAATTCGACAGCCGGGATATCGACATCGGACTGCATCTCCCCCAGGCGCTCCACGACCCGACTCGCACGTTTGGTGCGTCCCAGATGAAACAACGCCTCGCCGGCGTAGACCAGCGGGAGGTTGGTGCGGCCGATCACGACACCGCTGACCGGCGCTATCACTTCGGTCTCCTTTTCGCCCAACGGATCGGCCAACAGGCCCAGTCGCTCCCCCTCCTGCACCGCCGCACCCAGCCTAACCACCGAGCGCAATATGCCACTCTGGTCGGCGCGCACCCAGATCGTGCTGCGCAGCACCGGCGGCGTCTTCAGGGACCGCCTGGAGGCCGGCAGCATATCTAGCTTTCGAAGAACGTTGATCGCGCCGCGCACCCCAATGCGAATCGACAACTCGTCAAAGCGCAACGCCTCACCCGCTTCGTACACCATCACCGGTATTCCCAGCGCAGCCGCCGCTTTACGCAATGACCCATCCAACAGGCCCGAATGGACCAGGACCGGAGCCCCGAACGCCTTGGCCAGGGGATCGAGCACCGGGTCATCCAGATCGGCCCGAATCTGCGGCAGATTATCGCGGTGGATCGCGGCCGTGTGCAGGTCGATGCCGACGTCCGCCTGGCGGACTATATGATCGAAAAACACGTGCCCGAGGCGCCCCGCCAGGGAACCGTGCTCCGAGCCCGGCAGGGAGCGGTTCAGATCGCGACGGTCGGGCAAATAGCGCGAGCGGTTCTCGAACCCGAATACGTTCACGATCGGCACCGCGATCAAGGTGCCTTGCAGGCGCTTCAGTATCGACAGCCGCAATACCCTGCGAATGATCTCGACACCGTTGATTTCATCACCGTGGACGGCCGCACACAGAAACACGCAAGGCCCCGCTTTACGACCGTGTACGACGTGCACCGGCAAGGCGACCGGCGTATGACTGTACAACTCGCCGGCGGGCACTTCGATCGTCGCGCGGTCGCCGGGGGCAACCAAGATGCCGTTGATATCGAACGCCGGGGTGTTCAACCCTTGCCTCGCATTTTGGTTCTTCCGAACTTGGCGTTCTTTTCGATGAATTCAATGATCGCCCCCGCGATATCGAGACCCGCGGCGCGCTCGATACCCGCCAGGCCGGGTGACGAATTGCCCTCCATGATCACCGGGCCGCGATTCGAGCGCAGTATGTCCACGCCGGCGACGTCGAGGCCCAAGGTGCGCGCGGCGCGAACCGCGGCGGAGCGCTCTTCGGGTGTCATACGGATGAGGCTGGCAGTGCCGCCACGATGCAAATTGAATCGCCCCCCCCTTCCCTGGCCTGATGCTTCATCGACGCAACCACCCTGTCGCCGATCACCAGGCGACGGGTGGAATAGAGTGATCTGTTGCGCGAAAGGATGGCAATGTGCATTGGGTTTCCTCGGATCGGATCCGCCAGGATCTGTCAAGATCACTCACGCGCTCAAACCCGTACCAGTGGCAAACATCGCCGCGCGGCGTTATGTCGGCTGTAAAGGCGTGTGTTCGCCCGCCAGGTACGACTTGGCGGGATTGGCCAGATAGTTGCCCGGCAATTTCCGAAATCGCAGGCGGTCGCAATCCATTCGCGCCAGCCCAGGATTTCTGCAGCAAATTGAGATGCTTGCGTCACCTGTGGTCTTTCAGGCTGCGGATAAACTCGCCATCAGTCGGAAAAACCGGGAAATGGAGCGGGTGAAGGGAATCGAACCCTCGTGTGCAGCTTGGGAAGCTGCCGTTCTACCATTGAACTACACCCGCGTTTGACTATTTCCAGGACCGCATTGTACTACTTGCCAGTTCTGCACTGCATACGTCGTCACTATCCGTCAGTTCCGGTCCCAAGGCAGGGCGTTCGCGACGTAGCCTGGTGCGCGACGGCGTGCAGTGTATCAAAGGATATCGCAAGCCACCCCTTGTGGTCACGCACGTCACTCGAGGATCGGCGGCGGCAGTTTCTTGTGCCGCGGCTTGCGCAGTCCGTTTCGCATGGCGATGACGCGGCGCGCGCTGACGACGGCCGGTTCAGACTCCCGGCGCACCGTTTGCACCATTCGATTTTCGGGAGCTTTCCGTCTCTTTGGCGCGAGATTCGCGTATTTGCCGCAGTTCCTCGCGGATATGCTCCATGCGTCCCACCTGCTTGCCGAGGTAGTAGCCGAACGTCAACAATGCAGCGCCCGCGATTAATCGCAGTAACATCTCTTCACCTCCACCAGGTAGAATCTTACACCGTAAAGTGGGTGTTGCGCAGTGCAAGGCATCTATCCGAGTCAATTCGCGCGACGATGGTTGATTGCACATCGTCGATTGAACCGATTGGCAGAACACGGGTAACGGTGGGGCATGAAGACCTTCAGCATGATTGCCCAGAACGGCGGGACCGGCAAAACGACCTTGCGCATTCACCTGGCAGTCGAGGCGGTGATCGACGGCTTGAAGGTACTGCTCGTCGATACAGATCCGCAAGCAAGCACCACCGCCTGGTGGCGCCGGCGTCGGGGTGCCGCGCCGGCGCTTGTCCAAAGTCGGTGCCATGAACTCCCGGACGTCCTGCAAAGAGCGCAGACGCAAGGTTACAACCTGGTTGTCATCGACACAGCGCCCCATAGCTCGGAGGAATCGGCGCCTGCGCGCGACTGTCAAATCAAGTGTACATCCCGACCCGGCCCGCGATACTCGATCTCGACGCCATAGGCGCGTCCACGGTTCTCGTGTCGGATTTCGGCGTGGCGGCGAAGATCGTCTTGAACGTGTGTCCACCACCAACCATATCTGGTGAACCGCATATTGTCGCGGAAGCCAGGCAAGCCCTCAGAACCTAAAAATCCCGGTCTGCGCAATAACGCTCAGCCAGCGCGCCGCATTTAGTCACGCCTTGATCGACGGTTGTGCAGTGACGGAATTCGATAAGGGCGGGAAAGCCGCTCAAGAAGTCGATCGCCTATGGCACTTACTGAGAGAGGATCTGGCGCTATGACCAAGCGCGCAACGCTGAGCCTGTCCCCCGAGGAAGATCGGGTGAAAGAGCAGGCGCTGGGCCTGAAACCGCAAGACGACAGCGAATCGTATGCCCACTCAACCCGACCGAAGCGTGCCAGGGTTGCTGCCTCGCCAAGCCTACAATCCATAACCAAGGATGCATCACCCGATCAGATACGGGATCGGAACGATAGCGGCAGCATACTGCAGACCGTGTTGGTAGTGGCCGCCGCTGCGCTTTCCCTCTACTTGCTCGGGAGGCGCTTTTTCTGACACCTGCGCCTGCTCCTCGCAAGAGGGCATCTGTCGAGATCGAAGCCAAGTGGGCAGCTTGTCAGCGCATGCCCGAGCCCGCTACGGGCTTGCGGGGACCCGCTTGACAAGCGCTTGGGTCCGCAGCATTCTTTCCCTGAGATTGATGAATTCCTGTTGCCGCTGACGTTGCATGGGCGGCGCTTCTTGGATCTTGGCATCGGGGAAAATACTGTGGACGAGAAGAGTCAAAATGCATTGATCGTGTGGGCCGCCGCCATTGCCGGCGGTGCGGGCGGTTGGTGGGCAGGCGCACGCGTCGGCGCGTCGCTGGGCATGCGGCTCAGCCCCTGGGGCGCCGCGGCCGGTGCCGTTGCGGGCGCTGTTCTATCCAAGATGGTGCTCGACGGACAACTGGAGTTGCCGCAAACCGCATCGGACGATCTGTTCGATCGATAGACCAGCCGGGCCGCAATTTTATTCCGGCCGACCCTTCGCCACGCCGGCGCAGCAGGCGGGTTCCAGTGGAAAAACGACACCTCCCACGAACGCGGCTCAAGGCGTCCTAACCTTCGCTTACGCATCATCGCATGCGCTGCTCGCCAATGGTCGCGCGCGAATGACGTATGAAGTTCATCCTTGCCGGTGCGGCTTGCCCTAAGTTCGAGAGGGCAACCGACGCCGCGCATCATTCGGTTGTACATTCGCGAGCGCGTCCGTATGGGCCTTTTTTCTACACGCAGACATTACAAACGAGATATATTTCAGGACAGCAACAAGCGGATAGATCCAAAGGCGCCCGATTCAGTTTGCGAGAAGGACCGGGCGATTTCAGATGGCGCGCCTACCTGGTGCCGGCAGTAATAACCATCGACAGGATCAGGGCGCATGATCAGACTTTACGGTTCACCAATGGAGACAACTATGGCTTCTGAGAAAAAGGAGAGCGGCAAGGCGTCTACAGCGAGCAAAAAGGCGTCGACCAAAACAAGCAACACCAGCAATAGCCCAGCTGCCGGTATCCTCGACGAAGTGGAAAAAACGAGTGATGTGGTAGCTGGAGAGGTTAAAAGCGTTTTTGAAACCATTGCCGGAAAAGTCGCCAACGCCGCAGAGACAACGGCTTCGGTTGCGAGCAAGGTAAGTATAAAAGACCCCACGGAATTGTTTTGGAATCTTGTTGCAGAGGTAAAGGAAGCCGGTGAGACTTCCGTGCGCATTATCGGCGAACGTTTCGATGCGCTGCGCGAGCATGTATCCAGTTCGACAAACACGGCTTTCAAGAAATCTGCGGCGCAAAGCAAGACTGCGGGCAAAAAAAAGGTCGCAGCGAAAAAGAAGGCTGCGGCAAAGAAGAAAATTGTTGCTAAAAAGAAAGCGGCCACGAAGAAGGCTGCAAGCAAAAAGAAGACCACGACACGGAAGAAAATTGCCGCGAAAAAGAAGGCCACACCAAACAAAAAGGCGGCCGCGAAAACGACAGGCAGCACGACAAGGACATCCGTGACGCGCAACAAGGTTACCGCGCGCAAGGCTGCAGCAAAATAGGCAGTCCCTGCCTCTCCTGTACGGGGAAGATCCGCCTGGCGTGGATCTTCCCCGTCGATCCCGAAAAGGATTGACCTGCATGTTGCACCAGCCTGGGCGCTCTTTACGGGCCGCCCATCGTCCCACCAACGAGCGGACCGATCAGAAGCCTTCCACGGGCGTAAAGTCTCTCAGCCGGGCGGCCTCGTCGTCAGCCAGCTTTTGATATTCTTCCCTTATGGCATCGACGCCGTGCTGACGTTCGAGGCGCCGAACAATGAAGTGGCCCCTGGCGACATCCTGAAAATGCTTCATGAAAATCAAATTCAATGTTGCCCCGCTGATCGCACCGGCAATCGGCACCATCTTGACGGCCATTTGCTCGGATATCACTACGCCAAAGCGGGCGGCGATGGCGCGAGTCAACTCGATAAAGGCGGGGATGTGCGGACCTCTGGCGCCCACTGCGTATTCGACGATATCCCGTTCGAAATGCAGACCGAGTATGGTACGCATCGCGTAGTAGCCTACATCGGCCGCCTCGTCGTCTTTGGTACGCGCCCCCAAAGCGAACACCTGCACGCAGGCCAACCTCGGCAGGTCCTGGGTCAGGTCCTCACCATAGCTTCGCGCGATGTCTGCGATGGACCGCAGCATCAGAGTCGTCGTGACCGGCAGCTCCAACACCAGGGTCAGCGGACCTAGATAGCCGCCAACAGCACCGGAGCCCATCGCCAACACTTTGTGCAACAAGTCGTGCGAGCGGGCCGGGCCGGAGAGATCCATAGACACAAGGGCGGTTCTGACGGTCAGGTAGATATTGTTCCGGAATGCTTTTTGCAAGCGGTTTTGCCAGTTGACCGGCAACAGCCCGACCAGGTCTTCTACCGGCTGGCCTAACTGGCTGCTCAAGCGCGACGCCAATGATGGATGCTCGAGCTGCTGATATGCCCAGCAGAGTTCTGCATGTTCCGCATCCGATAGTTTCGCCTTTCTTGCGACCATGGTTTTCTCCCTTCGGTCAGCTGAATTTCGCACGACGCTCAGGCGGCCGACGCGACTCCCACGGCACTCAAGTCGGATTCTTCCGGGGATGCGCCACCGTAGTGCCGGATGGCTGCCTCGCCGATTGCGTGGCTGACAGCGGCCACCGCCAAACCCCCGGTGATCAGGGCCAGATAGGGTTTCAACGAGAACGCCTCCGACAGCATCGTGGAGGCGGAGACCAGCCCCGAGGCAGCAACCACCGTCACCATTTCCTTCAATCGGGCCTGCTCGTCGATGTCGTGCCCGAACAGCTGGGCGATCTCCAGAATCAGAAACAGATGCATGCGCATGATGACAGTGGCGCCGCCCGCCACGCCGAGCAGTTTGAGCGCCGGGCCAATCCCCGGGACCGCCATCGGTACATGAAGCAGCGAACCGCCCAACAGCGACAGCGGGGTTTGCTCGGCAATGAGTACCCTCGCCAGCTGTTCCGGGTTCAAGTCAGGAAACTCGGCCTGCATCCTCGCGACCCTGCGCCGAATCTCTCCCTTGCGCAACCCCATGAAGAAATAAAAAAACTTGTCCGTAGCGTGACTCTGCACGGGAGAGCGAACTAAATCTTTGTGCATGATCGATGTTCCAATATTTCGGCCCACTCGTTACCAAAAACGATATCACCTATGGCGGTGCCTTAGGAAGCTGCGGAGCCTCCGGCGGCGGAGAAATCGACGTTGAGTCGTCTGGCGTCAACTCGAAGCCAAGGCATTCAATGCCGATCCGGCAGCAGCCGTGTTGATGCGTATCAAATAGCCCACTTTGGCAGCGCATAGGGGCAGCGAGCAAAGTGAACGCGGCTTATCAGAGAATATTCCGCCACGCGGACGACATTGAAAGGCGGGGCAAGATAGTTTGCGTGAACTGCGTATGAAGAGCGCCTCGAGGATAACGTCGTTCATATCGGTCGATTTATTTTTCTTTATTGTTTAGTAAAATGAATCCACAAGATTGGTGCCGAGCATCTTCTCTTTATCGCTCTGTACTCTTGACGAATCAGTGGTGAGTGGGGCGGACATTGTTCCCGATCAGATGGATGTAACAAAACTGTTATACTGTAATAAAACTGCAACATCGACCTGTTAGCTTGAATCGATCGAATCGAGAAGCGTGTCCAAACGCTCGGTACGCATGAGTCGCCACAAGTAGAACACATCAATTGCATGGTGTGTCGATCACAAAGACGGTCGACCCGCTTTATGCAAACATGGGCGCGCGCCGTCGCTGGTCATTGAATGACCACGTGATCGTTGTTTTACCAGAATACATTTATGCCAGGTTGGCGGGATAGCCACTGCGTCTTCTGCCGGGGAGAGAGACAGATCTTGCACTGGATAGCACGCACGGTGAAATCAAGCCGCTTCTGTGCAAGCTGCGTGCTGCGCCGTTGGCGAGCGATTGCCGCGAAAGGCTGACAAAAACCTTAATGTCTGCCGCATGTGTTTTCGGTTTCGTTGCATCGATTGACGGACGTGGCGCGACTGATTCAATTCAAGATTGAGGAGGGGCGATGGATAACAACACGAAAAACATGCTGGTGCTGGGCGGTGCCGCTGTTGCAGGCGGATGGGGAGGATCATGGGCCGCCGCGCGTCTGGGAGCGACTATGGGTTTAAGCCTCGGGCCTTGGGGCTCCGCGGCGGGCGCCGTTATCGGGTCGATGCTTGGCACCACGATCGCCCGGATGGTGTTGGAAACTCAAATGATGCCCGGTCTGGAGGCCTCGTTTACAACCGACGCCGTAGCGGAACCGACCGGCGATACCTGAACCGGGCGAACACCCGGAACTGCAACCTCCGGCCACAGCTGTGCGTCTTTGCTTCTTTCCGGTGCTGGCGAGACGGCCCCGACGCGGACCGATGACAGTGGGACGGGTATTGTAGATGAGGCTGACACTTGGTTTTCTACGCGATGTATTTCGTGACATGCAAATCGGGCAAACCCCGGAACGACAAGTGCATCCGTCGGGGCGGACTCTACTAAGGCGCGTGGCGCAAATAGTGAATGACCGGATTCAAGGCCAACATGCTCTACTCGGACTCTTTGGCGATGGTGTATTTGACGGCGCGCAAGAAGTGATATGCATCCGGCCGTCGTAATCCTCGTGCCTGTGGCGGCCCTGATTTTAGGACCGCGTCTATGGGTCACGCGCGTATTGAAAGAGCATAACCAACACGAGTATGAGGGTTTCCACACTGGCGGCCAGATGGCCGAGGAGTTGCTCGCGCAATACCAACTCCATACCGTCAAAGTGGAATGGACGGATATCGGCGATCACTACGATCCAGCCACCAAGACGGTGCGCCTTACGCGAGACAAGTATGAGCGCAAGACGCTCACTGCGATTACCACCGCCGCGCACGAGGTGGCACACGCGTTTCAGGACGCTACGAATTTTGGCCCCTTTATATGGAGACTGCGACTCGTGAAGCTGGCGCAGGCGACGGGCCTGGCCGGCTCGGTGATCCTGATGGCCGCCCCGGCCACTGCGCTGCTCACCCGCTACAGGGTCTCCCCAGTGCTCGTTGCGGCGGCTGTCCTGGCGATGCTCGGAACCGGATTGGCCGCCCAACTGACGGCTCTGCCCACCGAGCTGGACGCCAGCTTTCGACGCGCAATGCCGCTGTTGCGCGAAGGCTATCTGGACGAACAGCAGTCCGAGGACGCGAAAAAGATACTGGTCGCCAGCTCCTTGACTTACGTTGCGTCTTCGCTGTTGGCGGTCATGCACATCTGGCCCTGGATGGGCCGATGGGGACCGGTTCGTTTGAACGCACAGTCGCCACTTGAATTGAGTCGCCCCCGAACTGGTCAACGCCGCGTTGCGAGCATTGAGCATAGGCCTGTTGCGCGCAGCGTGCAGCCACAGCGCCGGACCCGCCGCCGCAACGAGATCGACTTTTTACCGGCTCTCGTACGGAGCGTCGGCAAACCGATAGTTCGCTCCTGGTTCCGCCTGTGTCGGGACCGGCAACTTGCCGTGGTTAACCGGGAGATTTAACCGATCAATTTCAGGTAAGTCCTAACAAAACGGCTGGCCGCGAGGTTTACGTCTTCCTGGTCGCTCTGTCGAAGCTGTCGACAGTCTAGGCGACCGGATCCGATTCGGCAGCGAGTTCGCGAACCAGGCAAGAGTTGCCAAAACGAGGGGTGTGGGTAATGGCAGAAATGTCCGATTTTACCTTTTGGGTAACCGTGATCATTTTCGCGGCAACGATCCTGGCTGTCGTAATGGGGAAGATCGACAGTTCTGTTTCCGCGTTGCTGGGCGTGCTCCTGATGGTCTGGTTCCAGACCATGAGCGTCGGCGAGGCGTTCAATGCGGTCGACTGGAACGTCATGGCAATCCTGGTGAGCATCTGGATTATCGCCGGATACCTGGGCAAGACCGGCATACCCGAATGGTTGTCGATCAAGGCGTTGGATTTATCAGGCGGTAACGGGGCGCTATTGGTCATGATACTGTCCATGCTCGCCGGCATCATTTCCCTGGTGGTAGACAACGTCGTCGTCATATTGATGATGGCGCCGGTGGCCATACCCATCGTAAGACACCTGAACTTGCCTTTGGCGCCGGTCATACTGATGATTGGATTCAGCTCCAACTTCATGGGTACCGCACTGCTGCTGGGAGACCTGCCGCCGCAGATGCTGCACAGCGTTTCCGGTGTGGAGTTTATGGAGTTCGTCTGGCAGCATGGGCGACCCTCATCGTTTCCAATCCTGATGGCCGTCTTTATCCTGACGCTGTTTTTCATGTACTTTTACGGCTTTCGCAAACCACACGGTGCAACCGAGGGACAAGCGAACGCGGAGAATAGCCTGGCCGACCCGGAGCTGCCGTTCCAGGCCTCGATTCCGGACAAGCTGTTTGCCACTATCGTCGTGGTCGGGTTTTTCGCCACCATTGTCGCCATGTCGCTGCGCGAGTTCCTGGGCTTTCCGCTGGGCTTCATCGCTCTGACCGGCGCGATCTTACTGATTCTCGTCATCGAGGCCCTGGGTCACCGTTTGAGAAAGCCCGAATTCGAGGAAATCCTCCAGGAACTCGATTGGCGCGCCGTATTTTTTTATATCGGACTCTTTGCGTTGGTAGGCGGTTTTGAGAAAACGCACCTACTGCAGCATCTCGCCGATTGGCTCGCCCCGCTGTTCAAAGACAATCTTATCGCGGGCGCCTCACTCCTGTACTGGGTGACCGTGCCCATCGTCGGCGTGGTCGAGCACGACGCCTACATCCTGACCTTCCTGTATATGATCCGCGACCTCGGCGAGCAAGGCGTGCAAGTATGGCCGCTGTACTGGATGCTGGTTTGGTCCGGAACCCTGGGCAGTAATCTGACCATCGCCGGCGCCCCCGCCCTCTATGTCGCCCTGAACATCGTGGAACGGGAGGACAAACGCAAGGTGCCGATCAGGGAATTCCTGAAATGGAGCGTCGCCTTCACCCTGGTCGCCAGTGTCATATGCTTTGCGTTCGGTATGCTTATATGGGTTATACCTTATTCGTGATCGATCTAACCGTGCGTTACTGGACTGGCTCCTGATAGCGAATGGCTAACCGAGTAATCCATCAAGCGGGAGAATGCTGATGTTCAAGAGAATACTGGTGCCGCTGGACGGCTCAAAATTGTCAGAGCTGGCATTGCCTTATGCACAGCAACTCGCCCAAGCGTTCAATGCCACGCTCTATTTCGTGGCCGCGTTGCAGACCGATACCGAGACGACGCTACCGGACCAGATCACCTCTGAGGCCAAACAGGACGTAGAGGCGTATCTGGAGCGTACCTGCGATGCCCTGCCGAAGAGCCTTCAGCCGACATTTCGGGTAAGCACTGGCTACGCCGCGGAAGTGATCGTCGACGAGGCGACAGCCCAGAAAGATACGCTGATCGTCATGTCGACGCACGGCTATTCCGGCCTCCAGCGCTTGATCCTCGGAAGCGTCGCGCACAAGGTGGCACAAGCCGCCGAGGCACCCGTGCTGCTGATTCCCGCCGGGGCCAAGAGCCCGGACGGCGGGCCGGTCGAATTACGTCGGGTCATCGTCCCGCTGGACGGGTCACCGCTGGCCGAGCACGTGTTACCCGCGGTCATGGCATTCTGTACGGCGCTGGATATGGAGCTGATTCTGGTGCGAGCCTACAACCCGTCGTTTCCCGGCTCCAGTATCCGCATGAAAGAGATCTCCAAGATCGTGCACGACGCAGCCGAGAGTTATATCAGGGAAAAGGCCGATGAATTGAAAGCGCTTTGTGGCAAAGAAGTCAAATACAAGGTACTGCGGGGCGTACCGGCCGAACAAATTGTCGATTTCGCCCTGGAAACGGAAAACAGCATGACCGCCATGTGTACGCACGGCAGGCATGGACCTGGCAGGTGGTTGCTGGGCAGCGTGACCGATGCCGTCATCCATGTGTCCGAGGAACCGGTGCTGGTCGTTCGCGGACGGAACTCGGATGGCGAGGCAAATGCGGCAGAAGGGTAGCTCCATGCAGTTGATCGATTGCTACACGTCTTTCGATCAATCCGTCTTTTTTCGCGACTCCACGAAGGTAGCGACATGGCGTCATTGCAAGCAACAAACTTATCGTCCAAGGGACTGATCAAACCGATTCACGCCAACGTGCCCGGGCGTACCCGGTTCGATGTTTCCGGTCTTTACCGCTCGGCTCGGCTGAAACAAGCGCTGGAAGCCAGCCTGCTCGCGGTTCAGGGTGTTCGCATGGCCAAGGCCAATGTCCTAACGGGGCACCTGTTGATCGTTTATGCCCCGGAAATGAGTATCACGGATATCGTTGCGCATATCGAGGCCGAGTTGGGTGACAAGCCTGGTCGAAACCCCTCAGTCCGAGCACGCGCCAAACCTTTACACTTTGCGGTAGCCAAAGTCCTGCGCGGTTTCGGCGCCATGGTCAGGGGGTTTTCCGCGTATACGTCGGCACCCGCCTTCGGCGCGGCGGCAGGCGCGGCCTCGGCCGTATCCGGCGGCAAACTGGTGCAGGATATACTGCCTTGGTACGGCATGAACCACGCCGAGGTACTGGACAAGCTGGGCGTATCGGAACAAGGCCTGAGCGTAGAAGAGGCCATGGCCCGCCTGCAGCGTTACGGCCCCAACAGCCTGACCGCCGGTGAGAAGCGCTCCGACCTGGCGATCTTTGTCGACCAGTTCATCAACGCCCCGGTCGCGTTGCTCGCGGCCTCCGCGGTCATTTCGGTCATGACCGGCGGCCGCGTGGATGCGGCCGTGATCATGGGGGTGGTGTTGATCAACTCGATGATCGGCTTCGTCACCGAGCGGCAATCAGAAAAAGCGATTGCGTCTCTGGCAAAGAGCGGCGTCAACGAGGCCATGGTGCTGCGCGACGGGCAGAACCTCGTGGTGCCGATCGACTCGGTCGTGCCGGGGGACATCCTGCTGCTGACACCGGGGACCTATATCGGCGCGGACCTCCGGCTGCTGCATTCGCACCGGCTGTCGGTGGACGAGTCGGCGCTTACGGGTGAAAGCCTCCCGGTCTCCAAAGACCACGCGTTCACCGCCGAGGCCGACACGGCCCTGGGTGACCGGGTCAACATGGGTTACATGGGCACTCACGTCACCGGCGGAAACGGCCGGGGGGTGGTGATCGCGACCGGCGAGGCCACCGAGCTGGGACAGATCCAGACCATGGTCGGCGAGGCCGAGGCTCCGGAAACCCCCATGGAAAGACAGTTGACCCAGTTGGGCACGCAGATGGTGTACATCAGCACCGGCGTGTGTGTGGTGGTATTCGGCGTCGGTCTGCTGCGCGGATTCGGCTGGATAGAAATGCTCAAGTCGGCGGTTTCACTGGCGGTGGCGGCGGTGCCCGAGGGCTTGCCGGCGGTGGCAACCACGACGCTCGCCATGGGCATCGCGAACATGCGCAGGCACAACGTCTCGGTGCGGCACCTGGAGGCGGTGGAGACGCTCGGATCGGTACAGGTGTTCTGCATGGACAAGACCGGCACGCTGACCCAAAACCGCATGGCGGCGGTTGCCGTGCACGCGGGCGGACAGGAGTTCGCAGTCATCGACACCGCGTTTCAACGTGACGGCGCCACCATCGACCCCATGGCTCGTGAGGAACTGGTCCGACTGATGCAGGTGTTCACCCTTTGCAGCGAGGTCGAGATCGACGACATTGACGGGATTCTGGAACTACAGGGCTCCGCCACGGAAAAGGCCTTGGTCAATCTGGGTATAGAAGCGGGCCTAGATGTGGTGGCGCTGCGCCGTGAACATCCGGTGCTGAACACCCGCTACCGCGCCGAGGGCCGCCCGTACATGAGTACCCTGCATCCGTATAAGGGCGGCAAGCACCTGCTCGCCGTAAAGGGCAGCCCGGATGCACTACTTGCAATGTGCGACTACCAGATGAGGGGAGGCAAGCGGGTTCGGCTCTCGAATCAGGCGCGCGAGGCGATTCTGGACGAAAACGAGCGCATGGCGGGAAATGCCCTGCGGGTGCTCGGCGCCGCCTTCCGCGAACTCGACGACGGCCAGATACCCGAAAAGACCGAGAAACTGACCTGGCTGGGACTGGCCGGCATGGCCGATCCGATGCGCCCGGGCATGGACAAGCTCATTGCTCAGTATCACCGCGCCGGCATCGGGACCATCATGATCACCGGCGATCAGGCCGCGACGGCGGAGGCCATCGGTGAGCAACTGGGACTGAGTGGCGACAAGCCGTTGCGGGTGCTGGAATCGACCAAGTTGGAAGATATGGAACCCGATCTGTTGGCAGGCCTGGCGAGGAATGTACATGTGTTCGCCCGCGTCAGTCCCGCGCACAAGCTCAAGATCGTGCGCGCCCTGCAGGAGGCGGGTTATGTGGTCGCCATGACCGGTGACGGCATCAACGACGGTCCCGCGCTGAAGGCCTCGGACATCGGTGTGGCGATGGGCGCCGGTGGCACAAACGTCGCGCGCGAGGTGTCGGACGTGGTGCTGGAAGACGACAACCTGCACACCATGAACATCGCCATCCGCCAAGGCCGCACGATATACGGCAACATCCGCAAAATGATCCATTTTATGGTCTCGACCAATCTGACGGAGATCGAAGTGATGCTGGTCGGGATTGCCGCCGGCTGGGGACAGCCGCTGAACCCCATGCAATTACTGTGGATCAACCTGGTCACCGACATCTTTCCGGGCCTGGCCCTGTCGATGGAGCCGCCGGAGCGGGATATCATGGAGCGCGACCCGCGCGATCCGGACGAGGCCATTATCGAGGGACGCGACCTGAAGCGCATGCTATTCGAGTCTGGAACCATCGGGGTGGGCACCATGGCCGCCTACTGGTTCGGGATGCGCCGCTACGGTGCGGGTCCGGCGGCGGCTACCCTGGCCTTCAACACCCTGACGCTGAACGAATTGGCCCACGCGTACAGCGCCCGCTCTGAAAACCGGCACGTTTTCGGCGGCGAAAAGCTGCCGCCGAACAACTACCTGGTCGCGGCGAACCTGGGCATGCTGGCGTTGCAGGTGCTGGTCAGCATAGTGCCCGGGGCACGGCGCCTGCTGGGCACCACGCCGCTCGGGCGGGCTGACCTGATAGCCATCGGCGCGTGCGTGCTTGGCCCGTTGGTCGTGAACGAATTGACCAAGCCAAAGCGGCGAAAGAAGGCAGCGAGCGCCATCGAATCGCAGCCTGGCGAAATGGCGGTTGCAGACCAACCGACGGGCGACCTACAGCGCCCGGTTGTCGAAGAGCGTAGCGAACAGGAGCAAGCAGCATGAGCGACGATTTCATATTCACCTCGGAATCCGTCACCGCAGGCCATCCGGACAAGCTCTGCGACCAGGTGAGCGACGCCATCGTGGATCGCTTTCTCGAGGAAGACCCGTATTCCAGCGTCGTTGCGGAATGCGCGGTGTCGAGCGGCGTAATGTTTATTTCCTCCCACTACGCCTCCAAGGGAAAACTCGACATTGCCGATACCGCAAGGCAGACCATTCGTCGCGTCGGATACAGCGCCGATGTATTCGATGCCGATTCCTGTACCATCATGACCAGCTTCGTCAATCGCACGGCAACCGACTACCGGCCGCTGGACATGGACGAGATGGACGACGGCGATCTCGATCGCATCACGGCCAAGCAGCAAGTGACGGTTTTCGGGTATGCGTGCGACCAAACGCCGGATCTCATGCCGAAACCGATCTGGCTGGCGCATCGGTTCGCCCAAATGCTGGATTCCCCCAGGGTCGGAAAAAAACTCCCCTATCTTTTACCGGACGGCAAGGCTCAGGTCGCCGTCGAGTACGTAGACGGACTGCCACACCGGGTGCACAGCATTACCCTGGTCGCCAGCCAGACCAGTGCCGATGCGGCCAGCCTGGACCAACTGCGCAATGACTTGATCGAGCATGTGGTGACGCCGGTAGTCGATAAGCACAAGATACACTTGGACGAAAAGGCCCAGATTTTCGTCAACCCGGACGGCCCTCTGATCGGCGGGGGCCCGTCCGCACATTCGGGCTTGACCGGACGCAAGACCGGTATCGACACCTACGGCGAATACGCACGCCATAGCGGCGCCGCGTTGAGCGGCAAGGACCCGTTGCGCATTGATCGCGTCGGGGCCTACGCGGCCCGCTATGCCGCAAAGAATATTGTCGCCGCGGGAATGGCCGGGGAATGTGAAGTGCAGTTGAGCTATTCCATCGGCGCGGCCGGCCCCGTCAGCGTGCGGGTGCGCACCTTCGGTTCCGGCGAAGCCGACGACAAAGAAATCGCCAAATACCTGACCGATGGTATCGATTTCAGACTGGGGGCGATCGTGCGCGATTTACGGCTGCAAAAACTTGCCGGCCAAACGAAAGGTAAGTTTTTCCAGAACTTAGCGGTTTACGGCCATATGGGCCGCACCGACCTCAAGGTGCCTTGGGAAGAGACCGACAAAACAGCCGTATTTACTTGACAGTGACAGCGCTACCGCCAATAACAAGCGGCAGCGCTAATCTGACGGCTTGTCGTACGCCTGCACGCAGTACGCTGCGGTCAGACTTTGGCCACTCGCGTAACCTGACGAATCAACAGCCCGCTCGCCAGCGAGAATATACCCGTGACCGCCGCTATTTTTGCAAGCTCTTGGGGCGGCGGCATACGCAGACGGAACTCTCCGTCCGCCTTCGCCATGCCCATGTTGTAGTGAATGAGAGCCTCGGCCATGAAGACTCCGAACGTGATCCCGCTAACCATCAAACCACCCATAGTCCCCTCCGGTTTTTTCTGCCGCCGAATTTTCCATAGTATACCAACCTTTTATCAAGTACTACGAGGAGACTCGAAGTATCGATGCCTTTATAGGTCAGCGAAAATCGCAATAAAGCGCGCTCGTGTCCCCTTTGTTATGCGCCTTGTAACAACGTATGATTAAGCACTTGAGTCCGGTCGGCATTGAACTAAAGCAATTCGAGCTTACCGATACATAATTGTCGCATTGACCTAAATTCTATTTTCTAAGCTATGGCCAATATTCACATCAAACGCGCTCACAAGTTGGCAAGGGACGAGGCTCGGGCTCGAATAGAGAAGATAGCCGAGGATCTCGCGAATAAACTGGATGCAGAATACGCCTGGCAAGGCGATTCCTTGCACTTCAAACGGACCGGCGCATCGGGATGCATCGACGTTGGAGACGATTTCGTGGAATGCAACGTCAAATTGGGGATGCTGCTGGCACCGATGAAAGGCAGGGTTGAGGCATCTCTGGTGGAGAATATCCACAAAGTGTTGGACAGCGACGATAAGTAGGCGCCAGCGTGGTGGAGTCGGCCGCCTTGATTTACGCTTCGCCTGCATTCACGGGTTCACACGGCGTCGGTCGGCACATCCTGATATCGCGCCGCAGCCCGGTATGATCGATACCGTTTACGACAGGGTCCAAGGGTCGAACGCACGCGACTCTAAAGATATGATGTCATAGGAGCAAGACCAGCGAGGCTGACCACCCAAATTACACGATTCGACAAAGCTCGGTCCAACAATTCCAACGCGGGC
>CBDUNM010000091.1:0-20377 GCA_965368585.1 uncultured Chromatiales bacterium
AAACGACACTTCACTGTCCACGGTCAGCTTCAGCGTATCGTCACGCAGCCGCTCAATCTCGAGTTGATTCGCCGCGCGCTCGTCTTCCAGTTCCCGCTCGAACTCCCGCTGCTGGTTATCCATGTAGTTGCCGGCGGCACCGCCCGCCACCGCGCCGGCGACGGCGCCTACCCATTTGCCGGCGTCATCGTCCAACTGGTGGCCAAGCACTGCGCCCGCCACTGCGCCGATCGCCGCACCGACTTTTGCGCGGCGATTGGGATCATCCTGCTGGGTGCATGCCGACAACCCCACGGTCAGTGCAACCGCACCGGCCAGGTAGCGAAATTGATTCATGATCAGCTACTCCTTAAAGAAAATTTTAACGAAACCGCCGCCAGCATGACCGCGCGGCCGAACCGGTCGTGCCGCCGTTCACCCCTCGAGACGAGCGACTTCCCGCATTGGTCCAGTCATGCCCGGATAACGTCGCGGCGCCACCTGATACGCTTCCACCAATTGCATCAAAGCTTGCTGAATTCGACCTGAATTTCCACTGCTCGGCCAAGTGTATGCAAGTCGGCAAACCCGCCGCTTCAGCCGCGTACCGGCGCAGTGTAACCCACCGCGTACGAGCGCATACGCACCTCCGTCCCGGCAGCCTTGACAATAATCTACATGCGCTCCTTCAGCCAGGCGGCGATCGCGGGCGGCACTTCGCGCTGCGCCCGTCCGCTCACGTAGATGCCGATATGCCCCCCCTTGAACGGGTACTCCGAATAGTCCTTCGAGCCGACCTTCCGGCCCAGGGCGATCGACGCATCCGGGGGCACCAGGTGATCCGTCGTGCCGTAAATATTGAACACCGGCATCGAAACCTCGGTGAGATCTACGGGTCTACCCGCGATCTCCAGATTTCCCTCGATCAATCGGTTTTCCTGATAGAACCACTTTATGAACTGGCGGAACATTTCGCCCGCCTGATCGGGGCTATCGAAGATCCATTTCTCCATACGCATGAAATTCTTCAAGGCACGGGCATCGTCCATCAGGTTGACGACGTCAGCGTACTTCTGTCCGGTCAGGCGAAACGGCTGCATCGAAAGAAAGGTGAAGTTCAACAACTCGCCCGGAATATTGCCGACCGCGTCCACGAGCAGATCCACGTCCAGATCGCGCGCCAGTTTCGAAAGCGCGTTGTCCGGGGTCTTGAAGTCGATGGGCGTGACCATCGTAACCAGATTGGCGACGCGTTGCGGATGCAGAGCGGTGTAACAGACGCTCATGGTTCCGCCCTGGCATATGCCCAGAATGTTTATCTTATCCAAGGTGTGGGCCTTGCAGATGTGCTTGACGCAATGGTGTATGTACCGATTGACGTAGTCGTCCAGCTCCAGGAAGCGATCCGCACCGTCCGGATAACCCCAGTCGATAAGATAGACGTCAATACCCTGCTCCAGAAGGCCTCTGATCATCGAACGGTCTTTCTGAAGATCAGCCATATACGGTCTGTTCACCAATGCATACACCACCAGCAGGGGCACACTCGCGGGTCGATCGACTAATGCCTTATAGCGATACAATACGAGTTTGTCCTCGCGATAAACTTCACCCTTGGGCGTCGCGCCTACATCGATCTCACCCAGGTCGGCAACCGTCTTGAAACCTTCGGCAAGCTTTCGGTGATAACCGATCATCTCCTGCAACATTTCGTCGGGCCGTAAACCAAGCATGGTTCAATCCCCTTTATACTTTCTTAGCGGCAGCCTTTTTACGGGCAATGATCTTTTTCCGAGGGGCAGTCTTTTTCGACACCGCCTTCTTCGCACTCGACGCCGTGCTAGTGACGCCGGAGTTCGCCACCGCGGCCGCGCGGTCTGCGCTCTTCAATTCATGCAACTCCTGTTTCAGGCTCGCCAGTTCCGCCAGCAGGTCTTCCATCCCGGCGTCTTCCACCATGTCGCGCAAATCGCGCAGCTCGCGCCGCGTTTCCTGCAACCGGCGCAGAGCAGTGTCGAACTCGCGCCGTCCGGGGATGTTCATCGACGACAGGACGCTCTGAATCAGTTCGCCTTCATGCTTTTTCAAGCGCATCAGAGCGTTGGTCAGGTCTCCCTGGGACTTGAGAAAAGCGTCGTCCGCCGTCAACTCACCATAGGCCTCTTCGCCACAATCTACCCATAGGTCGTACATGCCGCGCAGGGTCTCCGGACCTTCGCCCTTTTGCACCAGCTCGATAATGCGTCTACCCAGCAAATCGACGGCCTTACCGTTGGTGGAATGCAGCAAAGCGGCGTATTCCTGCGCCGCTTTGGTGTAGTCTCTGCTGAGTAGCATCCATTGTTGCAGTTTTTCCTGATACTCACGGGTGTAACCGAGCGCCGGGGCGCTCCACAGGCGATTCCAGGCTTCACCGGCGTTGAATCCCGCGACGTCTTCGGCATGGACAGGCGCCTGGCCCAGGGTTTTCATAAAATCCTGCCACGCGTCGCCACCCAAACCCCACCCGCCCGCAAATCCGGACCAGGCATCCGTGGCGCTCTTCGCGTTCTCGTCCAGCGACCTTTTGAAGTCTTCGATACTAGCCTCCAATGCCTGTCGCCAGTCATCCCCGGCGGCTTGCATGTCACGCGTGGTATTCCAGAGCAGCTCGCCTAATTCGAAAAAGTTGCGCCCGGCATCGAAAACCTTGCGGTAGACGTGTTTGGTGTCGCCGGGCAGGGCTTCCGCGGCGTGCTTCCACCAGGCTTCTGAACCCGCGCTCAAATCCACTTGGCCGTGTTTCAATGCATCGTCACCTGACAAGGCACCCGAGTTCTGCTTTGACCAGTCAAGCAACGCGTTCCAATACTGACGCTGGGCATCGAGCCAAACCTGGCTCCAATCCATCGATTCGTTCATTTGGAGGCTCCTTTCGGGGATGCGCTGGGTAAAACGGGGCTCAACCCACAAATTATGAACCCGTTGATGCGGCATCGCAACATTGCGACTCGAGAAAAGCATCGGGACACTTCTTCAATCGCCAGCCAATAAATATATTAATCAAACAAATCAATGCTATAAATCCCTAGTCCCGTGGCTGCACATAGGGTCATAGGAAAAATGTTGCATCGCACCATTTTCTTCGCTAAGATTTAATCCAACAGAACAGCGCTTGGCGTTGGTCATTATAGAAAACCCATCTTCAGGAGAATCGCAGTGAAAGCAAGCAAAATGATGGAAAGCTGGTTTGAAAACGGCAAGGCCGCCATGCAACCCGCGCGTGAATTGTCAGAAATCACCAAGAGTGCATTCGACAAAGTCAACGAGCAAAACATGGCCCTGGTTCGAGATTACATGGATTTCAGCCTGCGTGGCTTCAAAATGTGGGGCACGGCGCGCGACCCGCGCGTCCTGGTCGAACAGCAGGTCGAACTGGCAAAAGAGGCAGGCGAGAAGATGTTCGCCATTGCTGAGGCCTATGCAAAGGTGGCGTCCGATACTCAGGTCGCACTGACTTCGTGGACCCAAAAAACCGCCGAGGCGGCTGTCGCCAAGGCGGAAGATGCAACCGACGCAGCCGTGGCGAATGCCGAGAAGGTTCTGCAAAAAGCCGCGTAGGTAAGTCGATTCGCGATCTCGACCGCCCCTGCCTAGGGGGCGGTCCCGTTGCCTTGGCGACATCGAGTACGAATTAGGATCGCAATACCGATTGTTGAAGCAGTCACCAATGCCTACCGGGACTTGTTCGAAATCCGGACGCATGCTGTCGGTGACAGAGAGGGGGAACCAACTTGGAAAACGTCGCCATCCCAGCGGCAGCCCGTACTGCCAGCGGTGACACCGCCGGCGCATTCGGTGGTAATCCAGCACCGGGCCCCACCGCGCTCGCGATCCAGGATCTCGCTCGTCGCGCGCGCCTGAAACCTGCACAAAGGGACTTGCCGCGCTTTGTCTCAGAGGCGACGGGGGTCCAGCTCTCGCCGTCGAACGCTAACCAACGTTGGTTTGGACGGATGATGCACGTCTGCCCTCCAATCTTCCTTTAATACAGGAGAACACAACAATGAAAGATCGCGTCGCACTGGTAACCGGCGGTATGGGTACCATAGGTACCGCCATCATAGAGGCGCTCCACGAGGGCGGCTGCAAGGCCATCGCAACCTTCAAATTCCCGGGCGATGACAATGCCGATCTTTGGTCAACAAACATGGCGGAAAAAGGCATCGACGTAATGGTCGTCGAATGTGACGTATCCGACTACGACGCAACCAAAGCCGCGATAGCCAAGGTCGAAGAGCAATGCGGCCCTGTTGACATCCTGGTCAACGCCGCTGGCATCACCCGCGACAATACGCTGCGAAAAATGACCGTGGACCAATGGAGTGCGGTCATCGACGTCAACCTGGATTCCGTATTCAACTGCACCCAGCCGTTGATCACAGGTATGACGGATCGCGGCTGGGGTAGAGTCATCAATATCTCGTCGCTCAACGGCCAGAAAGGCCAGTTTGGCCAGGCCAACTACTCCGCAGCGAAAGCCGGTATGCACGGCTTCACCAAAGCGGTCGCGCAAGAAGTTGCGCGCAAGGGTGTCACCGTCAACACGGTCGCACCGGGATATATCGACAGTCCGATGATCAATGCGGTCCCTGAAGAAATCCGAGAAGGCATCCGTCAAATGATTCCGGTGCAGCGATTCGGCCAGCCTTCCGAAATCGCGCGCACTGTCGCCTTCCTGGCGCATGAAGAGGCCGGGTTCATCACCGGTGCCGAATTCTCCGTCAACGGCGGTCAGTACATGTAACGCACCCTTTTCCACTTGGCATGCCCGGCCGGCTCCCTGATTGGCGAGCCGGCAGACAGGGTCGATTCGAGCGCATTCGATGGACGACGTTCGGCAACTGGACCGACACCAGCCCCGGTTCGAAGTTCGAGGCGCCAGCGATGCAGCTCGGCAAGTCCGCGCAGCAACGCGCCCGGGCTGCGGGCACCGGCTCGACTGACTTTGGCCCGCGTCGCATCTCCGAGTGATGCCGATTCGCTACACGGCGAACCGTTTCCTGGAGGCCCCCTCTCGCCTTCAGGAGACACCGATTCTCAGGGCACCCCCCTCCCGCCCGGGAATCCTTCACGGCAAACAGCCGGGCTGTTTGCCGTTTTCTATTGTTTTCGCCCGTAAGTCCTTGACACAGGGCTTGAATCGTCGGTTTTTTTGCTTTGCGTCATACTCTATCTTAATGAAAGGTAAGGATTATCATTAAAATCTCTTTCGTTGCAGCACACATAAGCAAGTTATGATCTACTCTGATTGTTAGCTACGCTTAAGCTACGCTGATGAAGCAGGCCTCGAAAATGGATATGCCCCAAGAACAGGTTACACGACGTAACTAGAGAGATAAGAATGAGCGATTTACGCGTGATCAAGAAATACCCCAACCGCCGTCTATACGACACGGCGATCAGCCAGTACGTGACCTTGGACGACATTCGGGAATTGGTCGCGGGGGGCAGTTCCTTCCAGGTCGTAGACGCCAAGTCCAAGGAGGACATTACACGATCGATTCTCTTGCAGATCATCGTTGAACAGGAAGAAAGCGGCGACCCTATTCTCAGCACGGACTTTTTGGCGCGCGTGATCCGCTTCTATGGCGACGCCATGCAGGGCTTCATGGGCAGTTATCTGGAAAAGAGCCTGGAGTCGTTCCTTGAACAACAGGAGGCGATTCGCCAGCAGTTCACGTCGATCATGGAAAATACGCCGTTCAGCGTGATGTCGGAGATGACGGAGCGAAACCTCGATATGTGGAAGGCGATGCAGGAGAATTTCCTGAAGGCCTACGGCGTCGAAGCCGACGAAAATACAGAAGTCAAACCTCGCAAAGACGACGAATAGCGCCCACACTGACTCCTCGCATCGGCGACAAAGCCACTCATTCGCACCTTCGATCTGTAAAACACCGCAGGCAGAACACCTCCCGACTGCTGCGTCGACAGCGTATCGGATCGCTCAGGGGACGGCTCCGCGAATAGGGAGCGCTGCCTCGCAAGTTCGCAGAACTGGTAAACCAACTCGGCGCCGCGTGTCGGTGGCCGGTCACCGCTGTTTCCATGCGCCGCCCGGCTCCTGGTACCAATATCCGGGCAAGGCCTCCTCGGCCCACACCTTGGCGAAGGTCGCGCGAACCTCGGACTCCCATTCAGGATGGCCGTTAGCACGGGCGATTTCGCGATAAAGCGCCGCTCGATCGCGGTTTTCATCGGCGACCAGCTTTTTAATCTTATTGCGGTCACCGAGCGACGCCGCCCCGAGATCCCGGATACTGACCGAACCGTTCCCGTCAAACCCGATGGCGCCGCTGCGGTAAAACGGTGCCAGCTGTGCCTGACGACTCTTGATCGACGCCCTGATACCCTGAATAGCCGCCGTGTTGATATTGATATCCGCTTGCGCGGCTTGCGCGGTGGGAATCAGCGCATTCATGAACGAACGCGCCAGCTGTCCAACGCCCGACAAGCCCGGCAGCGCCGACCCTTTGTCGCCGTTCGGAGGCGAAGGTTGCATATTGCGATCGACTCCCTCTTTCTGCAATACGTCGCGCACAATGGTGCGCGCGGCCTCCTCCGCGGCTGCCGCCGGAAAGTAGATATTGATCGTGACACAGGCCGCAAGCACCAGGACCATCGTTGAGAAACCAATCATTCGTTTATACATATAGGGTATCCATTATCGAAACTCTGCACCTTCGACCCGAATCTGTTTCAGACGTTCTACCAGGTCCTTCCAGGCCACTCGCCGGTTACGGCCTATTACGTCGATCCTCGGCAAACCGGCACCCTTGACAAGATAATAACCGCCATCCGATCGCGCAATACCGTTTAACTCCGCCAAGTTGCCATTGAGAATTATATTCAAGTCGATGCGGTTATAGCTGAAATCCTCGAAGATGCGTAGTAGCGCGGATGAAAGACCCGCCGGCACGCCACTGCCCAGCTCCGTCAGGTTTTCCACCGCGCGTTGACTGATGCGCCGTGTCGATCGGTCCTGCGCTGGCGTATAAAGGTGCAGCGCGAAGCGGTTGGGTTGCCAGGCGACCAGTTGCAGATCATCCAAATCTCCATCCAGCCGACCTTTGATATTGCCGAACGAAAACGTCCGGGTGACCTCATCGAGATCCAACGCCCGCATTCGTGCCGCTCCCTCCAGTACCGGTGCGAAACCGAACGGATCACGTAACCGCAAACCGATTATGTCGATTTCACCGCCGAATACGCTCAGGTTGAGTCCTCCACCGGCATTAAACAACCGGTCGCGGTAGGTCATGTCCGGCAGGCGGGCGGTCACGGTCCCCGTAAAGGGCGGCCAGTCGAAAGTCTTGGTCAACTCCTGCAGCGACAGGTCACGCAGCGACGCCGACGCGCGCCAACTCAGGCCGTCGCTGAACAAGCCCTGCAAGAGGAACGCGTCGAGACTCACGGCGCCGCGCAGGATCGGTATCGACATCGGTTCGCTCAACTGCACGTCGTCGCCCGCGGCGAGAAACGCCAGTTTGAACGGGCGGGTCAGCACACGATAAACACCGGCTTGCCGAATATCAATATTGGAAACCCGGGTGTGCGACGCGCGTGACCAATACACCCCGCCGTTGACACCCGACAACAGGAAACGCTGGCGACCGTCGCGAAGATCGAGATCGCGCAGCTCCAAAGCAAGGCCGGACAAACCCGCGCCGTCGACCTCACCCGACAGGTCGGCGCCGCCGGAGACCGTCAGCTCGTCGCCGACAGTACCAATCAGAAAGGGCTGTAGCACGTCGTCGTAAAGGCGCGCCAGCTGTTCGCTGACGAGCTTGAAACTGGCACTGATCAGGGTCCAGGACCGGGTATCGACACGCGCACCACCCGACGCGTCCAGCGACCCGCTTCGAGACAGCGACCAGCGGGCGATGCTCAGCGCGTGCGCACGCGGATCCCATCCGCCTCGCAAGGTCGCCTGCAACGGGGCGGCGTCTGTTTCCAGAAACAGGGGCTCGAGGTATAGCTGGCCCGCATCCCACGCCGCCTGCGCCGTGCCGCGCCACTTGGCGCTCACTGCTTCGCCATTGATACTGAGGCTAGCGTTCAGACCCGCACCTTCGTAACGGCTGTCGGGGGACGAAAAACTCAATCCCTGGACGCGCGCGGCACCTGACAGCTTCCGGGTTTCGACGCCGGTCCCGAACAGTTCACTGGTCAGCGACAACCTGCCGTTCAGTTTCCAGTCGCGCGGCAGCCCAAGCCATCGATGGGAGCGCGCGAGAACCCGCAGATCCAGACGCTCCGTGTTGAGCTTGGCCTGCCAGCGCCCGTCGGCCAAGCTGGCACGCACACCAGCCACGCCATTTGCGATACGCAACCCGGTGAATTCAAGCCAGCCCGACCCGTCGGTCTTGTATTCGCCCCTCCATTTCAGGGCCTGCGCGCCGAATTCGGATTTGCTGACACCGGCGGCACCTTGGTCGCAACGCCAGCCTTCGGCAAACTGCGTCAGATGCTCGCATCGCAACTGCAGCTCGGCGACGGGGCCCAGCGGCGCCGGCAGTTCGACGGCAGCGACCGCGATGCGCAGACCGTGCTGCGCGTCACTGCGCAGATTCAGCTCCAGGTCCACGCCTAGCGCCGTCCAATCCTCCGCCGCGATATCGCCCAGCGCGATGCGCACCAACGTATCGCCGCGCGCACTTGTCACCAGTGAAATGAATAGTAGCGCCGGAAGCAGAGGCAGGGTCGAACGATGAAGCATGTCATCATTCTAGCGAGATTCGGGGGTTTCGGTGCCGGCGAAACGACTAATGGCGGCTACCGCGTGCGGACGGCTATCCGGCTGTCGCCGCCGTCAGGCTGTTCCGAACTGGGTTCGAGAAGCCCGCCGCGACCCGCTACCAAAGCCGGTCGTGACGGGCACCTGCGATCAGTACATATGCTGTCCACCGTTGATGGAGATCGTGGATCCGGTCATGTAATCATTATCATCGTCGACCAGAAACAGGACGGTTCGTGCAATATCCTTCGGTTTGCCCAAGCGCCCCGCCGGTATCGTGGCGATGATTTTTTTCAGTACTTCCGGCGGCACGGCGCGTACCATCTCGGTATCGACATAGCCCGGTGCGATCGCATTCACCGTGACGTGCTTGGGCGCGCCCTCGAGCGCCAACGCCTTGGTAAAACCGTGGATGCCGGACTTCGCCGCACAATAGTTGACCTGCCCGTACTGACCGGCCTGCCCGTTCAGCGAACCGATATTGACGATACGGCCGAAAGCGCGCTCCCGCATGCCTTCGATAACGCAGCGCGCGGTGTTGAAACAGGAGGTGAGGTTGGTTTGTATGACCGCGGCCCACTTGTCCGGATCCATTTTGTGTAGCGTACCGTCGCGCGTAATGCCGGCATTGTTGACCAGGATTTCGATCGGACCTAGTTCCTGTTCGATCTTCGCAACGCCTGCCTTGACCGCTTCGAAATCCGCCACATCGAACTTGTAGGCGGGAATACCCGTCTTTTCAGTGAACGCCTTGGCCGCTTCGTCGTTACCGCCGTAGTTGGCGGCGACTTTGTACCCGGCGTCCTTCAGCGCGACGCAAATGGCCTCTCCAATACCACGCGTTCCACCCGTTACTAATGCTACTCTCACAATTAAACCCTCCTCGGATTTACTGACTTCGCGCGACTTGGCCGCGCTACGTTTCAGGACGCAATTGCTTGGTCTTCGATACGTCCTACTTAAACACTCGCTTATCGATACGCGGCTCCCGCTTCGGTCGACATTGCAGCCTCCGTTGCCGGGAACGCCCCCGCATGGCGTTCTCGAGCAAGCCCCGAGCGCGCAGCTACGAACGGATTGCGCTCCGGCGCAAGCGTTTTCCAAGGCTAAGAAATCAGCCCTGGCGGCGCCTTCACGGTAGCTCACAACGGAGCCATCGTCCCGTCAAGACGGCGCGCAACGACACATAAACTGCTCGTGGCTGCCCCGCGTCAGGAGCACAGAAATCGAGAATATTACGTTTCCCGCCTACTAGGATAGGTCAACGGACCGGGAAATAAACCCCCTCGGCGGATTTCACCGGATTCGTCCCGGATCGGCGTCGCAGCGATATCTCGTTCCGGACGACTCCACTCACCGCCCGACCGGCGGAATTCCCGCCCAAACAAGGACCCCACGGCGATAGCGCACAGTCATTCGGCCAGGATGAAGATGCCAGGGAATCGTCCGGCCGCACTTCGTGAAAGTGCTTCCCAAATTGGTCCAGATTGAATACCCGTGTTCCCAATACAGGATCAAGCCGGTGCCGCTGCGACCGATAAATCAAGCAGTCGCCCGGCGAAAGCGTGCAGCACACGCGGCGCCATACTCAAGGCGAAGCGGGACGATCTGATCAACTGGTAGTCGGTGGAACGAGGACAAGTAAGATGCCAATTGGAGAACCTGCATTACTGATCGCATTTTTCCTGTGTGCCGGTTTGGGCATATGGGGTCTGGCTCGTATTTACAATATCGGCGCAAAGTTCGTTGAGTTCGAGCAATCGCATGATCAGCGAGCCAACCTGTTGATCGCTATCGCGGCCGCGGAGACGAAAAAACACCGGTCTTCGACAACATTGAACCCGGCGGACTAGCGTTCCCGCCGCCGGTTCGATCACCGCTATCGAACCACCGGGCCCACGCCCGGCTCCCCGCCGACAGTCGCTGGTCAGGCTGCGCTCATGCTAGCTCGAAAACCGCTGCGTTTCCCGACGATGACCGGCGACCACGGCCTGTCAGGTCTCCTCCGGTATCCCGCAAAGCCACATTCAGCCCAACAAAGTCGTTTCTGGAGCAAAAGTCAAAGAATCTCAGTCACTCCTTTCCTACCGGCATATTCAGCACACGCGCCAGCGGACGATATATCGGTTAGCCGTGATTGACTGACTCCTTGATCGATATAAAAGGGGCCCGGACAACACACATACATTGGACGCCGATTGGTGTAGGTAGGAGATTCTTCCATGCGCAAGCATAGTGGCTTCACGCTGATAGAGATGATGGTCGCCGTCGCGGTGCTCATCACCCTGTTGAGCGCCGCGGCGCTTGGCTACTTCAGCCTGGTCAGCCGGGGTACACGAGACGCTGTGCTCAGCGATCTTTCGTTTACTTTGAGCCTGGCGCGAACCGAGGCCGTGAAGCGCTCGGCGACGGTCTCGGTATGCCCCAGCGCCGACGGTGATGCGTGCGGCGGCACCTGGAGCGACGGCTGGCTGATGTTCGTCAACGACGACGCCGACGACCCGCCCGCCAGGGACGGGACGGAGGCCATCATACGCCTGTTTCAAACCGGCCGTTCGGGCTATACGGTCGCCTCCACCGCGGGGATCGCCAGCGGTGTATCTTTCCGCGGCCGGGGCACGCCGACCGCGACGGGTACGATGACGGTCTGCGCTGACGACGTCGGGGTCAACCGCCAGCTTACCCTCTCTCCCATTGGCATCTCCAAGATCGAGAACGGCGGGGTCTGTCCATGACGCGCTCGAATCAACGCGGCATCACCCTGATCGAGGTGCTGGTGACCCTGGTGATCCTGTCCATCGGCCTGCTGGGATCGCTGCGCATGCAGCTGCTGAGCATCCGTTCCAATACCGACGCCGGCCTGATCAGTCAGGCCACGGTCATGACCAACGATTTCGCCGAACGCATTCGCATCAACCGCGCCGCCGGACGCGCGGGAAGTTATGCGGACATCGACTACGCCGCAATTTCCTGCGACACCCTTCCAACCAAACCGTGCTGGGATCGTACAAGTGCCGTCGCGACACAATGCACCAGCGCCGAGATGGCCACCACCGATGCGTGGCGTTGGGTGTGCTCGATCGAGGATCAGATCCCCGGCGCCACCACGACCGTGGCTTGGGACGGTACCGATTACACCATTACGTTGCAGTGGAACAATATCGATCTCAACGGTGTATCGCAACCCAAAACGATCGCCATCAATCTGGTGCCGTAACGTGACCACGATGTCAATCAGAACCAAACAATCCGGCGTTACCCTGATCGAACTGATGATCACGCTGGTGGTCGCGCTGGTCTTGATCGGCGGCCTCGCGTCGACCTTCCTGTCGAGTCGGCAGGGCGTAAAACTGCAACAGGGCATCGCCATTACCAACGACGTCGCGAGGGCCGCGCTCGAGTTCATCGGGCACGACGTGCAGATGGCCGGATATCAGGCCGACGTACTGGCCGGCGACATCGATTCGGTCATCCCGGGTTCCAGCACGGAAGGCGGAACCGGTCCGGATGCGATCGGCGTGCAGTACGAAACCGACCGGGATTGTCGCGGCGCGGCGACCCCGACCTATGCCGACGGCAACCGCTACGCCAGGAACGTCTACCTCGTTTCGGGCGGCGCCCTGGTCTGCCGGTCGTTGGACGCGGCAGGCACGGCGACCGAGATCGAACTCGTCGACAACGTCGAGGACCTGCAGGTGCTGTACGGCGAAAACACCGATGACAGCGACGGCGAGGGCATCCCGGATGTCTACGTACGCCGGGACCGGGTAACCGACTGGAACAACGTGGTCGCCGCCCAAGTCGCCATCCGGGTGGCTTCCGCGGCCGAGACCATCACCAACCCGATCGCCGGTACGGTGAATCTGCTCAACCAGGGCGAAACCACCACGCCCGCCGACGGACGCTACCGTACCGTCCTGTCTTCCACCTTTCTTATCCGCAATCGTTTGGAGTAACCATGAACACGCCCCGCAAGCAGCACGGAATGGCACTGATTCTTTCGCTCGGTCTATTGCTCGTCATGAGCCTGCTGGGCGTCGCGGGCATGCAGGCGGCGGTCATGGAACAGAACATGAGCTCCAACGCGCAACAACCCATGGAGACCTTTCAAGCGGCCGAAAGCGGCCTGGAGGCGACCTCAGCCGCCCTGGCGGACATCGACGTCCTCGGGGCCGCCCTGTCGGCCGGCAGCGATGGCGTCAACCACAGCCACAATGCCAGTGCCAGCGGCTATCACCACAGCGTGTCGACGACCACCAACCTGTTGTTCCTCGGTGAGACCCTGGGCAGCGGGGCATCCTTGACCAAGATCAGCACCATGCATTTCCGCCTGGCGGCGGCCGCCTCGCTGGGCGCCGGCAGCGCGCTGTCCCGCCATACCGCGGACGTCTACAAACTCGGCCCCAAACTTTGAGACAAGCAAGATGAGAGTTCTATTCGCCCTATCGTTGTTCTGCCTGATTTCCGCAACACACGCCGGTGGTTATAAATCACTGGGTGTGAAGACCATCGCCGTCGAATCAGATCATGTACTGATCGTGGGAGAAACGGTCCAGTTCAGGGACTGCGATGGCTGCGCCATGCGCAAAATGAAAGCCGCCCCGGATATGCGCATCAAATTGGCCGACGGCTATATCGTTCCACCCCAAATGCCCCGTCCCGCCACCGTGAGCTACCGCGTCGCCGATGAAGTCGTGGTGCGCGTCAGTTATTGGTGATCCGGTTTCGACAACACTTTTATCCGGGCGCAGGTGCCATCCATGAAAACGAAATACGCCATCTTTTTCGCTGCATTGCTCTTACCGATAGTGAGCACCGCCGACGATACCGAGATCTATCTGGGCTACGATATCGACGAGGACAGCATACCGCCGAACGTGCTGTTCATTATCGATTCGTCCGGCAGTATGGATGGAATTATCGAGGTCGAGGGCGGTCCCTACGACCCCGCCGTGACCTATGACGGCAGTTGCTCGAGCAGTTATTATTACTGGAAGGCCGACTGGGACGACGGCGTCCCGACCTGCGACACCAGTAACAAGATCCGCGTCGCCGATTACGTCTGCGATGCCGGCATCACGGCCATGGCCTCCGCGGGCCTGTATCCCGGCAGACACTCCCAGTACCGGGTCACGGACGTGTCGGAGCCGTACTGGGAAGACCCCGATAACAACTACGAAGAGACCATCGAGTGTCAGGATGACTTTGGCGTACACGGCAGTGGCAGCCCACCACTATCACATAACTATCCCGCCGATGACGTTGATGGCGGGCCCTTCATCGGGTCTGAACCCCAAGCCTTCACCTACGGCATAAACTACAGCGACCCCTTAATCGTCTATCTGGCCAACTATTTGAACTGGTACCATAACTACCGAGACCCGGCGGATATGACCCGCCTGCAGATCGTCCAGTCGGTCTTCACCGACATCATGAATACCACCAGCGGCATTAACGCCGGTTTGATGCGCTTCGACCAAGACGGCAGCGGCGGGTATTTCCTGGAGGCCGTGCAGGCACTGACCGATACCTCACGTGCGACGCTCAAAACCAAGGCCAATGCCATCGATCACGACGGCAACACCCCTCTGTCGGAAACCCTGTACGAGGCCGCCCTGTACTTTATGGGAGGCACGGTCGACTACGGCGACTCCAGCGACCCGGGGACCAATAATCCCAACGCATTGTCGGAAGATGACGCGACCAAGTACGATCCACCCATCGATTTCTATTGCCAAAAGAACGTCATTATTTTATTAACAGACGGCGAACCCATATACGATTACCAGGCCAACGCCAAAATAAAGGCACTACCGGGTTTCGACAGTCTGGCTGATCACAGCTGCGATGGCACGACCAGCACCCGAAATCCGACCGACAGCTGCCTCGACGAGTTGGCGGACTACCTCGCGAATACAGATATTAGCGATCTGGAAGGGGACCAGTTCGTACAAACCTACACCATCGGATTCAGCGACGACGCCGCCGACATCGATACCGACCTGATGGAAGAAACCGCCACCAAGGGCGACGGGCGCTTCTTTTTCACCGACAATCTCACCGGGCTAGGCGATGTCTTCAGTACAATCTTGCTGGAAGTGACATCGGACGAATCCACCTTTGTCGCGCCCTCGGTACCGGTCAACTCCTTCAATCGCCTGACGCACGACGACGCCCTGGTATTCGCCCTGTTTCTGCCCGCGGCGAGACCGAACTGGACAGGCAACCTTAAGCGCTACAAATTGTCCGCAGACGGCGAGATCATCGACGCCAACGACGCCGCTGCCGTCGATGCCGAAACCGGCCTGTTCAAGGAAAGCGCACGCAGTATCTGGACCACCGCGTCCGACGGCGCCGACGGCCCGAATACCGCCGCCGGCGGCGCCGCCAGTCACCTGGGGACGGCCAGAAACGTCTATACCAACATAGACCCGACGGCGTCCAACGTGCTCCTGAGCGCGACCGCGAACGCCATCCACGAGGATAACTCGTCGCTGACCAAGGCCATACTCGGCATCTCGACCGAGACCGATGCCTATCGCACCGACCTCGTCAAGTGGATGCGCGGCGTGGACGTGCTCGATGAGGACAGCGACGACGACACCACCGACGCACGCAAGGCCATGGGAGATCCGCTGCACAACACGCCGGTCACGGTCAACTACGGGCGCAGCGGCACGGATACCGTCGACAGCACCGTATTCTTCAGCACCAACGAGGGCTATCTACACGCCATAAACCTGACCAGCGGCGCGGAACACTTCGCGTTCATGCCCTACGATCTGCTGTCCATGCAGAACTCGCTCTACGAGAACGCGATCACCACAGCCCACCCCTACGGCCTCGATGGGCTGATCACGCCGTGGGTCAACGACGCCAACAACAACGGCGTGGTACTCAATGCCGACGGGACGGTGGAAACGGGCGAGCACGTGTATCTCTATATGGGGATGCGCCGCGGCGGTCGCAATATCTATGCGCTGGACGTGAGCAACCGTGCGGCGCCGCGCCTGAAATGGGTCGCCTACGGCGGCACCGGCGACTTTGCCAATCTCGGTCAGACCTGGGGGCCGGTGGTCAAGGGAAGAATCAAACTCGGCGGTACCGAACGCGATGTGGTCTTCGCCAGCGGGGGTTACGACCCGGCCGAAGACGGCATGGACTACCCCACGGGCGCCTCCCAGGGCAACTCCATCTACATCATCGATGCCTCCACTGGCGCCCGCATCTGGTGGGCGGGTTCGACTGATTCGGGCGCCAGCCTGGAACTCGCGAATATGAACCACAGTATTCCAGGCGGCGTATCGGCCATCGACAGTGACGGCGACGGGCTGGTGGAGATGTTCTACGCCGCCGATACCGGCGGGCAGATCTGGCGTTTTGATTTAAGCGAAACGGCGACCACCGCTTCGGGCCTGGCCACCGGCGCGCGTATCGCCAGTCTGGCGGCCACCAACCAGGCCAACGCGCGACGTTTTTACTACGCCCCCGACATCTCGGTCGTGCACCGCAACAGCGGCGTGCAGTTCGCCATCGCCATCGGCAGCGGATATCGCGCCCATCCTTTGGATTCGGCCACCACCAACCGTTTCTATGTGCTGTTCGACCCGAACATCTACAGCGCGCCTGCCACCTATCCGACCTTATCGACCCTGGTGGATGTGACCACAGACACCTCGGGCACGGGACTTTCCACGGCCGACGGGTGGCATATCACGCTGCGCAGCGGTGAACATGTCCTGGCTGAGTCGCGTACGCTGGACGACACGACCCTGTTTACGACCTATACGCCCGGCTCGATTGACTCGAGCGTTTGCGCCATGCCGATAGGGACCGGCCGCATCTATGCGGTCAACACCAAAGACGGCACGACGGCATTCAGCCTGAGCACCGCCGAACTGGAAGAACTGTCGGAACTCGACAAGCGGATGAAGGTGCTGAAACGCGGCGGCATCCCTCCCGAGCCCGGTTTGATCTTCCCCCCGGATGGCGGCTCGCCAAGAACCGTGGTGGGCACCGAGGTGGTTGATGAAGTCGAACTCGAAAACCCGCTGCGCCGTTTGAACTGGAAAGCCGAATGAACGGTATTGCTCGCAGGCAACAAGGGCTGACGCTGGTCGAGTTGATGGTCGCCGTTGCGGTACTGGCCATCCTCGCGTCCATCGCCATACCTCAATACTCGAAACAAACCACCAAGGCGCGCCGCAGCGACGCTACCGCGGCATTGACGCGCGCCGCGCTGGAAATGGAATCCTGCCGTGCCCAGTTGCTGACCTTTACCGGGTGTGCGCCGACCGCGGCGTCCGAATCCGGCATGTATACGATCAGTGTGGCTATAACCGGCAGCGGTGCGGGCTATACCTTGACGGCCACCCCGGTGGGCGGCGGCAAGCAGGCATCGGACACCGAATGCGGCAACCTGACCTTGATGAGCACCGGCGCCAAGGGACACTCCGGCACCGCCGGCAGTTCGTCGATCTGCTGGCAGAGCTAAACTCGACTCTCAATAATGGGGCGGCGGCTCGTGCGCCGCCTCGGGACGCGCGGCGTGCGACAGCTCGCGCAACAGTGCGTCCAGCCGCCGCAGTTCCCGCTTGAGTGCGGATAGCTCCGAGGCTTGTTGTGCCACGGTCTTGTTGAGCTCGTCGATCATCGCCTCTTGAAAGGCGGCGCGGGTCTGCAGATCGTGTATGGCGTGTTCGATATCGTCCATCCCGCCGACTCAAGCGACCCAGGCTCTTGCGTTGCGGAACAAGCGCATCCAGGGTCCGTCATCCTGCCAATCGTCCGGATGCCAGGAGTTCTGCACGGCACGTACCACCCGCTCCGGGTGCGGCATCATGATGGTGACGCGACCGTCGTCGGTGGTCAGTCCGGCTATGCCGTCCGGTGAGCCGTTGGGGTTCGCCGGATAGCGCAGCGCCGGCGAGCCGTCGTTTTCAATGAAGCGTACCGCGACCTGTGATCGCGCCGCGGCCAGATGGCCGGCGTCGCGGAACTCGGCCCGTCCCTCGCCGTGCGCAACCGCGATCGGCATGCGGCTGCCGGCCATGTCCGACAACAGTACCGATGACGAAGCCAGGACTTCGGCCATCACGAACCTCGCCTCGAATTGCTCGGAGCGGTTGCGCACGAAATGTGGCCAATGCATGGCGCCGGGGATCAGCGTATGCAGATTCGAAAGCATCTGGCAGCCGTTGCACACGCCCAGCGCAAAGGTGTCGTTGCGCTCGAAAAACGCCTGAAACTGATCGCGTGCGACGCTATTGAACAGAATCGATTTGGCCCAACCCTCGCCGGCGCCCAGCACGTCGCCGTAGCTAAAGCCACCGCAGGCCACCAGACCCTTGAACCCCGCCAGATCCGTGCACCCGGCAAGAAGATCGGACATATGCACGTCGACACATTCGAAACCGGCCGCATGGAACGCGGCGGCCATCTCCACCTGACCATTGACACCCTGCTCCCGCAACACGGCCATGCGCGGTCGTGACAGTTCCAGATAGGGCGCTGCGATATCGTCTTCGGGCTCGAAGGTCACTTCCGCGAAAAGCCCCCGATCAGCGGCGTCTGACACGCGCTGGTATTCTTCGCGCACACACTCGGGATTGTCCCGCAACGTCTGCAGGGCAGCGGTGGTTGCGCTCCAGGCGTGCTGAAACTCGGCGCGTGAGCCGGCGAGCAAAACATTCACGCCGGACCTGAACTTTATCCGGCCGTCGTCGCGCGTAGTACCGATGACATAGGCGTGGTGACCGAGGCCCGCACCGCCCAAGGCCGTCAGGACATCGTCCGTGTCGGTATGCAGCACCTGAATGACCGCGCCGAGTTCTTCGTTGAACAGTACAGCTTCGGGCACGTCTTCGAATGCCGCCAGATCGATATCCAAACCGGTTCTGCCGGCGAACGCCAGTTCACACAAAGCGGCGAACAGGCCACCGTCGGAGCGATCGTGGTACGCCAGCAGTAAGTCGTCGCGATTGAGCTCCTGAACGACGGCAAAGAACCGCTTCAGCATGTCGGAGTCATTCACGTCCGGGCACCGGCGCCCGACCTGGCCATAGACCTGCGCCAGCGCCGAACCGCCCAAGCGGTTGGCGCCCTTGCCCAGGTCGATCAAAATGAGGTCGGTGTCGCCCAGATCGGTGCGTAGCACCGGCGTCAGCGTGCGTCTGGCGTCGGCCACCGGCGCGAACGCTGAAATGATCACCGACAGGGGCGCGGTGACTTGGCGGTTCTGACCCCCGTCCTGCCATACGGTCGTCATCGACATGGAATCCTTGCCTACCGGAACCGAGATGCCGAGTGCCGGACAGAGTTCCATGCCGACCGCTTTTACGGTCTCGTATAACCTTGCGTCCTCGCCGGGGTGCCCGGCAGCGGCCATCCAGTTCGCGGACAGCTTCACATCACCGATCTTTTCGATGCAGGCCGCCGCGATGTTGGTGAGCGCCTCCCCGACGGCCATACGACCGGAAGCCGGGGCATCGATCAACGCCAGCGCAGGGCGCTCACCCATCGCCATGGCTTCGCCGGCCACACCGCAAAAATCGGACAGCGTGACGGCGACGTCCGCCACCGGCACCTGCCAGGGTCCCACCATCTGATCACGTGCGACCATGCCCGTGATACTACGATCGCCGATGGTGACCAGAAACGTCTTACTCGCCACCGCCGGCAGGCGCAGGACGCGCAGCGCCGCTTCCTGCAGATCGAGATCACCCAGTTCGAGTTCGGGCTTTTCGAAAAAAGTGGAATGGACATCCCGCAGCATCTTCGGCGGCTTGCCGAACAGCAGCGGCATGGGCATGTCGATCGGCGTCGCGTCGAAATCACCGTCGCCCAGGATCAAGTGCTGTTCCTGTGTCGCCTCGCCAACGACCGCATAGGGGCACCGCTCACGTTCACAAATGTCGCGGAATGTATTCAAGCGGTTGGCATGAATGGCGAGTACGTAGCGTTCTTGGGACTCGTTACACCAGATCTCCATCGGCGACATACCCGAATCCGCGCTCGGGATCGTGCGCAGCTCGAACTTGCCGCCACGCCCCACATCATGCACCAGTTCCGGCAATGCGTTGGACAGCCCGCCCGCGCCCACATCGTGAATGTAGGCGATGGGACTGTCTGCACCGTACGCCCAGCAACGGTCGATGACTTCCTGGCAGCGCCGCTGCATTTCCGGGTTGGCCCGTTGCACCGAGGCGAAATCGAGATCCTCCGCCGACGTGCCGGAACTCATCGAGGACGCGGCACCGCCCCCCAGGCCGATCAGCATGGCCGGGCCACCCAAGACGACCAACGGGGTTCCGGCGGGAAACTTACGCTTGACGACGTGTTCCGATCGCACATTGCCGATGCCGCCGGCAATCATGATCGGCTTGTGATAACCGCGCCACTCGGTTCCGCCGGCACAAGGGACCGCTTGCTCATAGGTGCGAAAATAACCGCACAGATTGGGACGACCGAACTCATTGTTGAACGCTGCGGCGCCGATCGGACCCTCGAGCATGATCTCCAGGGCGCTGGCGATACGGCCTGGGCGGCCGAAGTCCTGCTCCCACGCGTAGTCGGTGCCGGGCAGGTGTAGGTTGGACACCGAGAAACCGCACAACCCCG
>CBDUNM010000092.1:0-20198 GCA_965368585.1 uncultured Chromatiales bacterium
CTATTTTCCGGTGCCTGCGTTGAAGTACATAGAGGGCCGGTATCTCGATTTCGTCAAAGGCGTCCTGGACCAGCCACAAGCCAGGCAACGCGGTGTGTTTCAGCGCGCTTACGTCGACAGCCTTCTGCACAACCCCAAGGAGCACATCACGCCGTTGCGGGGTTCGAAACTGTGGCAGGTCGCCCTGTTAGAGTATTGGTTTCAGCAGCACGGGCTATAGGAGACGTCACCATGAGTCGCGAAGAGCATTATCGCCGCCGTTTGATACGGCGCCGCTCGCCGAGTGTGACCGGTTCGGTGCCGCACGATCAAAACGGTAAGGAACAACGCACTACGGCCGTGGTCGACTGCGGGTGGGGGCGATTGATTTTCGCCCACACCTTTGTCGACAACCGCGAACTCGCCGATGTCCTGCTGGAAGAACAGGCCGGCAAGCGCGATATCGCGTTCTACGTCAGCGATCCTCACGTCGTGTTGGCGATGGAGCCGCAGGCCGTCTTCCTCGATCCCTCGCACACCTATCGGCTGTGGCTGGACCGTTATCGGGTGTCCGCGCTGCGCCCGCGCGGCTTTAGCGTGCGGCTGCTCAACAGCCGCGCCGACGCCGAGGCGATCTACCAGCTGTATCTGTCGCGGCAGATGATTCCACCGCCCGTCGACTTCATGTGGAAGGCGCGCACCTCGCGCACCCTCAACTACTTCATGGCGCTGGATAACCACACCGATGAACTGCTCGGGGTGGCGACGGGTGTCGATCACGTCGAGGCGTTCGATGACCCGGAGCGGGGCTCCAGCCTCTGGGCGCTGGCTGTTGATCCGCAGGCGTCACAGCCGGGTGTCGGCCAGGCTATCGTAAGGCACATGATCGAGTTCTTCATTGCCCGCGGACGTGCGTACATGGATCTTTCCGTCATGCACGACAATCATCCCGCGCTTCGTCTGTATGAGCGGTTGGGGTTCGAGCGGGTGCCGGTGTTCGCCCTGAAAAACAGGAACTCTTTCAACGAGGCCCTGTTCGTCGGCGAGCAGCCCGAGGCGTCTCTGAACCCGTACGCAATGATTATCGTACGCGAGGCTCAGCGTAGGGGAATTGCGGTCGCCGTTGTCGACGCGGCAGCCGGTTACTTCGAGTTGAGCTTCGGCGGACGCAGGATCGTTTGCCGCGAGTCGCTCTGCGAACTGACCACGGCCGTTGCCATGAGCCGCTGCGACGACAAGGCCGTCACCCATCGCCTGTTGCGCAAGGCGGGACTGCAGGTGCCCGCGCAATTGGCCACGGTTGATGCCTCCAAGGCCCTGACCTTTCTCGAAGAGCACGGCTCGGTGGTGGTGAAGCCGGCGCGCGGCGAACAGGGCGCCGGGATCAGTGTCGACGTGCGCACCGCGGCGTCGCTGGAGGCTGCCATTACCGAGGCCCGCCGATTTTCCGAATCGGTGCTAGTGGAAAAATACAGCCACGGTGAGGATCTGCGCATCATCGTGATCGACTATAAGGTGGTCGCCGCAGCCGTGCGTAAGCCGCCCCGGATCAAGGGAACCGGGCGGGATACTATTCGCCACCTGATCGAAAAACAAAGCCGCCGTCGTGAGGCCGCGACCAAAGGGGAGAGCCGCATACCGCTCGACGCTGAAACTGAACGGTGCGTCGCAGATGGAGGTTATACGCTGGACGAGACGCTGCCATATGATGAGTATCTGACGGTGCGCAAGACCGCCAATCTCCATACCGGCGGCACGATCCACGATGTCACCAAGCAGCTGCATCCCGCGTTGCGACGCGCGGCGGTGGCGGCCGCGGAGGCGTTGCGGATTCCGGTGACCGGGCTGGACATGATAGTCGCTTCGCCCAGCGATGAAAAATATGTGATTATCGAGGCGAACGAACGGCCCGGACTCGCCAATCACGAACCGCAGCCAACCGCCGAGCGTTTCGTCGATCTGCTCTTTCCTCAAACCGCGACGAATTGACGCCGCCGAACCAACACCCGTGCCGATGAAAAAACTCCCGATCGACCAGACTTACATACAGGACGTCCTATTCCGACTGTTGCATACTCCGAGTCCGAGCGGCTACACCGATCGCATCGTCCATCTGGTCGCAGACGAACTGGACAAGCTCGACGTGCCGCTCGAAATGACCCGGCGTGGCGCCATCCGGGCCACGTTGCAGGGGGAGCGCAGCAGCCCTGACCGGGCCGTGGTGGCGCACATCGATACGCTCGGGGCCATGGTGAAGGCGCTGAAGTCGAACGGCCGCGTCGAGGTGGTGCCGATCGGCCATTGGAACGCCCGTTTCGCCGAGGGGGCACGCGTGACCCTGTTTACGGATCTGAGCATGCATCGGGGCACCTTGCTGCCGCTGAAGGCTTCCGGCCACACCTTCGCCGACGAGGTCGACAAGCAGCCGTCGAACTGGCAAAACCTAGAGCTGCGCATCGATGCGATCAGCGAACATCGCGACGATCTGCTGCGACTTGGCATCCATGTAGGCGATTACATTGCGGTCGACGCCCAGCCCGAAGTACTCGAGAACGGGTACATTGTATCGCGTCACCTGGACGACAAGGCAGGTGCCGCCGTGTTACTCGGCGCCATCAAGGCGATCCAGGACAGCGATGTCAGGCTGCCGATCGATTGTCACCCGCTGTTCACCATCTCCGAAGAGGTTGGCTCCGGCGCCTCAGCGGTGCTGCACGGGGATGTCGCCGAGATGCTAACCCTGGACAACGGCACCACCGCCCCCGGGCAAAACTCCAGCGAGTTTGGCGTGACCGTGTGCATGGCGGATATGAGCGGCCCCTTCGACTATCATCTGACCCATTATATCCTTCAGCTCTGCCAGGAATTCCGTATTCCCCACCAGCGAGACATATTTCGCTTTTACCGTTCCGACAGCGCCGCGGCGGTCGAGGCCGGAAACGATCTGCGCACCGCGCTGGCGACCTTCGGCATCGATGCGTCCCATGGTTGGGAACGGATTCATTGGAATGCCCTGCAGTCGCTGACAGAATTGGTGACCGTCTATATGCAAGCGCCTTTGATGTACCAACGCGACCGGAATGAATTGGGACCACGCACCGGCTTCCCGACCCAATCCGGTTGAGCATCGGATAGGGTTGAGGCGTCGTCGATCGACTCGCCGAGGATTTGAGGTGACCTATCGCGGGATCCGATGAGTATCGGAAAATTGCTATTGCACGCTAGCACATTGAAGGCCGATACTGCGCCGTTTGCCGCAGTAACTGGCCGAGTGCCCGTACGGTCGGGTGCGAAGTTCGCTGTCGGGCAATCCGACCTGAATTGGTGCGCTAACGGTGCCTGGTAAAGTATTCGATGGACAGAACCGACCACAGTACTGACCTCTTGGAACGGCGTTTCGTGTTCGGCCACTTGGCATCGATCGCACTGCTTGTGTGCGGACTCGGATTGTGGGTATTTCTGGGCATCGCCGACGAAGTGCTGGAAGGAAATACTCAGTGGTGGGACGAGCGAATCCTGATAGCCATGCGCGCGCCCGGAAATACGTCCGACCCGCTAGGGCCGACCTGGGTGGAGGAGCTGTTTCGCGATTTCACCGCGCTCGGCGGCATCGGTGTGCTGAGCGTCTTGTCGTTCGCCTCGGTCGGCTACCTGTGGTTGGTCGGTATGCGGCGCGTGGCATTGTTCGTATTGGTAGCGATCGCAACCGGGCTGCTGCTCTCATTCGGCTTGAAGACGCTGTTCGATCGGCCAAGGCCGGACCTGATTTCTTACGGCACGACGGTATACAGCGCGAGCTTTCCCAGCGGTCACTCCATGCTGTCGGCATTGGTTTACCTCACCGGCGGCGCAATCCTGGCGGCGGCGCACCGCCGCCGCTTGACCCGTTTCTATATCATCGCCTGGGCCGTCTTACTCACACTGATGGTTGGCGCCAGTCGTGTCTATCTCGGCGTGCATTGGCCGAGTGACGTGCTGGCGGGCTGGGCGATGGGTGCCAGCTGGGCGGCCGCGTGCTGGCTGGTGGCCAACTGGCTGCAGCAACGGGGTGTTCTGGAGTAGGCCAGATGCCGTTACCGCTAGGGCGCCTCGGCGTGGCGGTCGGGATTGCATATTTGCGGGTTAACCCGGTCCAGCAAATCGTTCGGCCGTAGCCAGTCTTGCAGTTGTCCCAGGTCTGACGGCGGCGACTTGAAGGCGAGATCGACCCATACCAAGGTGTCCGCAGCGGGCCTGGGCTTGATATGACACGACACGCCCAGCGCGCTCATCTGCCGGCACCGCTGTCGGGCGAAGGTCTTGCGGTTATACACGCCGAATGACAGGTGATTCGCGAGGGAGCCGCTGCGGATGACCGCCAGATCCTCGACGCCTTTGTTGCGTAATTTCCGTTCCAGCCTGCGCGCGGCCTGCAGTGAGGGTTGCGGCGCGCTGTGTACGACGTAGCCGTTGGTTTTTTTCTTGGCCGTCTCGCGAATGGCGAAGTCGACCAGTTGCGGGTCGATCTCGGCGACGAGTGCATGGGCTCGTGCCGCGTCGGAAATCGGTCCAACGGTAAAGCACCTGTCCAAGGCGGTTACTGCGTCCAGGTCTTCGACCTCGTCGGTTTGTGCACCCGGCTCAACCGGTTGCGAGTCCAAGGCGGTTACTGCGTCCAGGTCTTCGACCTCGTCGGTTTGTGCACCCGGCTCAACCGGTTGCGAGGGCGCGGCCGTGACGGCATTGAAATCTTCCGGTGCCCGGTTCTGGGCGGCTTTTTGGGGGAAATTGCGCTGCGCCGGTGGAAAGGTGACGCGGCACTTCAAGCCTGCCGGCAAGGCGCGGTCCTGGTTGGGTAATTCCAGTCGAATGCGGAAGGTGCCGCTCGCCGCTTCGATCACCTGATCAACCACTTTGACGATCGCCATATACTCGCCGCCAATAGGTTGTTCGGGCCGGACAACGCCGTGCGCGCCTTGTTTGATCATGGAAAAGTACTGTACGGGAGCGATCGCCTCGACATAAAGCGGATCGATCTGCGCGACCTGTATGATCGGCTGGTCCTCGACCGATTCGCCGACCGCGAGCAGGCGGTCGATGACCACGCCGCTGATCGGGCTGCGTATGGTGCGCAGCTCGAGCGTTTCCACCGCCTGCTGGAGCTGCAATTCGGCCACGCGACGATCTTCCCGCGCTTTCTTCAGATTGGCCGCGGCCAGCAACGCTTCGGTGCGGGCTTCGTCCAAAGTATGCGCGGCGACGGCTTTTTGCTGATACAGCCCGTCGAAACGCGTGACCTTGCGTTGGCCGTAGGCGAGGCTGGTTTTGCTCGCCTCGATGTCGGCGATCAGTTCTGCGCGGGCCTTGGCCAGTGCAACGGACGCGTTTTCGATGGCGGCATCGAGCGTCACCAGTATCTGGCCCTTTTCGACGACGTCGCCGCGATCGACGTAGAACTGTTCGACGACACCCTGCGCCCGCGTACTGATATCCGTCGTAATGCGCGGCTCTATCAGGCAATCGAGTTCCAGGGGTGCAAGGGGCTCAACCGTGTTTGCCGAGGCCCATGGCATTCCTGCCAACAGCAGCGGCAAGGCCAGATAGATAAGTCGTTTGCTCATGTTTTTCACTATTCGTTATCTTTGGCGAAACCGAGGGCGGCATCCAGGCTTTTCTCCTGGCGCATTACCCGGCGTCGGATCGTTGCACTGTGGCGTTCAGCGAGACGTTGTGACAAACGGTAGATGGACATCGGTATCCGTGTATTCGCAACGATCAACGAGAATGCCAGGGTTCGTAGGGGTTGGGGGCAAAATCGAACGAACACGTCGTCTTCGAGCGACACCAGCGTTTCATAGCTGCCGGGGTCGCCCTGACGTGCGCACCTTCCGATCAACTGACGGTCGATACGCCGCGCATCGTGCAGTTCGGTGGCGATCACGTGCAGCCCCCCCAGCGCGTGGACGTTCGGGTCGAGTTTGATATCCGTGCCACGCCCCGCCATATTGGTGGCGACGGTGATCGCGCCGCGCCGGCCCGCCTGAGCGACGATCTCGGCTTCGGTTTTATCCTGGCGCGCATTCAACACGCGATGGGGCAAGTGGCGAGCCTGTAACAAGGCGCTCAGATGCTCGGAATCCTGTACTGATCGTGTTCCGACCAAAATGGGCTGGCCGGTGCGGTGCCGGTCACCGATGCGCTCGACGACCGCCGTCCACTTGGCGCTCATCGTTCTGAACACGGCGGTAGCGTGCGGCAGGCGCCTGACCGGTAGATGCGTAGGAATGACGCTGACGTCGAGGTCGTAAACCCGGCGCAGTTCACCGCCAACCTCGGCTGCGGTACCGGTCATCGCTCCGAGACGCAGATAACGGGGAAACAGGCGCTGAAAGGTGATCTGGCTGAGCGTTTCGCGCGCCGACGTGATCTTGCAGCCTTCTTTCAGCTCTATCAATTGGTGCAGACCGCGGGACCAGGAGCGGTCGGGCAGGCTGCGTCCCGTGTACTGATCGATGATCTGAACCTGCCCGTCGCGGATAAAATAGTCGACATCGCGGTGATAAAGATGCAAAGCCGAAAGCGCCTGCACCAGCAGCGTGTGTCGAGTGCGTGCGGTGTTCCACGTCCCGCCTTGCGGTGTGCTGATGGATTGCACATGCTCGTGGCCGCTGTCCGCCAGTTCGACAGACCGATTGCCGTGATCGATATGGAAGTGCTCGCCGGCGCGCAGTCCCCGGGCAACGTCAAGCGCCTGGGCATAGGTACCGGCGACGCCGCGCGACTCGATTTTGCGGGCGAGAATCAGTGGCGTACGCGCTTCGTCGATCAACACGCTGTCGGCTTCATCGACGATTGCGAAGCACAGTCCGCGCAGCAGGCGCTGTTGACTGGCGTCCGGTGCATCGCCCAGCATTTTGATGCGTTGTCGCAGGCTGCTGCGTCGGCCTTTGACCACGAGGCGGTCGTGTAGATAGTCGAACGCCAGTTGCTGACCGGTCACATAGGCAATGTCGCATGCGTAGGCGTTACACCGCTCCACCGGTTTCTTTCGCTGCAACGCTGCACCCACGCTGAGCGACAGAAACTCGTACAATGGCAGGAGTTGGTCGCGGTCCCGCTCTGCAAGATAGTCGTTGACGGTAATGATGTGCACGGGAATTTTCGCCAGGGCCGCTGCGGCGGCGGGCAGAGTGGCGACCAGCGTTTTTCCTTCGCCGGTGGCCATTTCGGCGAGGCGCCCAGCCAGTATCTCGCGCGCACCGAGTAGTTGTACGTCGTGCGGTCGCATGCCCAGTGTGCGGTGCGCGGCTTCACGAATCACCGCAAAGGCTTGTTCGGTGAGCGCCGGCGTCAGACCCGATTTACCCAAAGCGTCGCGCAGTGCGGTTACTTCGTTGCGCAACTGAGTATCGCTCATGGTCCGCAAGGCGTAGCCCTTCGCTTCCACTGCGGTCAGAAATCGGGTTCGCGCGCGCGCGCCCCACCTGAATCTGGCGACGGATCTTAGCGTTCGTGTCAGTTGTGTGGCGAGTCCGCCGGACGTGATCACACGCTCCGGATAAGGACCGGATACCGCGCTGGGGCGCAAGAGCGTAAGTGATATCGATGACGCAGCCACCTGACCTTTCTACCTTCGCTGGAACTGCGGGTAGTGCAGTTCGTCGATTAGTTCCGTTATACGGCCAGGCGGGTAAGCAGCAGTTGCCTTACTGTACGATACCAGCGTGACCCCAAGGTTTCGTAGCCATGGTCAAAGCGGACATAAGCCCTCGATCCCAATGGCGGATGTGTCTTTTGTATCGGTAAACGGAGGTCAAACTTGAAGGAGCTTTCGAGGCTGGTGGTGCCTTTTTGATCGGTCGGGTCGACCGCGATCCTGCCGCCGCCGGATAAGCCCAGGCTGGGGGACGGCAGTTCGTGGTCGGCGCTGGGGACCTGGCGCGAAACCATAGCCGGAATGATCTGTCGAATCTGAGAGGCGAGCTTGACCTCCACGCCCAGGGTGGCATCCCTGACCAGGGCGACGTCTTCCTGGTCGACCACTACCCGTACGGTCGGGGCGCTGTTTTCCAGTACATAGCCGATCAGATCGCCCCTGACGAAGAAACGGCCGGGGAAGTCGACGACACCCGCATATAGGTAGCGGCCGCTGACCGGGGCGCGAATGGTGAGTTGGGCCCGTTTGTGGGTCGCGACCTCGAGATCGGATCTTGCGGTCGCAATGTCGTTGCGCAGCATATTTGCTTTGACCAGGTCACGGTGCATAACGGCCGCCAGTTGCGCCTCGAGTTCCCGCACGTAGGCGCTCAGCCGCCGGACCTCGGCTTCCAGCACGGGATTGTCGAGCACGGCCAGAACTTGGTTCTTGGTCACCCGGTCACCGTGGTGCACCTGTACTCCAGTTGCCAGGCCGTCGGCGCCCGCGCGGATCCACGCATACTCGGGAACTCTGACAACGCCTTCCGCGCGCGTATGGACGGGGGTGGGCACCAACAAAACGGCGGCGGCCAGCAAGGCCGCGATCGCCACGGTCGACACGACCGCTCGGGCGCGTGTTTGCGCCAATGCGGGGCTGTCGAGAATGAACATGATGCCCTTGCCCAGGGGCAGAAGAATCACACTGAAAAATGCCCAGAGACCCACGATCGCGCCCAGCAGTATGGAGTGTTCCGCGAGGCCCAGGACGATGACGCTGGTGATAAACAGGCGATAGCCCAACGAGGCGAACCCGTAGCCCAGAAACCAGTGGCGCTCGCCCGGGGCGCCAACCGGGGACGTACTTTGCCGATTGCCGAACAGGTATCGCTGCAGCAGGTACAGGTAGTAGCGGCCTGATCGTTTGGCCAGGTTCGGAATCTCGATTGCGTCGGCCAGCACATAGTAGCTGTCGAAGCGCATCAGCGGGTTGCCGTTGAACAACAGCGTCGACACGCCGCCGATCAGCATGGTGTCGTAGGCGATCAGCCGGACCAGGCCTGGCTCAACCGCCAGCCAGACGAACAGTGCCAGCGACGCCACGAACAGCTCGACGGCCACGCCGGCCGCTCCGACCGCCATGCGGTCGCGTTTGCGGGGAAAGGTGGATGCCGCGGAGGCGTCGATATAGGGCACCGGGATGAAGACCAGAAACATCACACCGGCTTCGTGAACTTCGCCGCCGCGAATTCGCGTACTCAGACCGTGTGCGATCTCGTGCAGCGCTTTGATCACCGGGTAGATCAGCGCCATGATCAGGAGGTTGTGCGGTGCCAGCACCCGACTCAATACGTCATGGGTCAGTTCGTCCCAGTGCAACCAGGTTTGGACCAGCGCCGGTATGACGACGATCAGCCAGAGCAACCAACCCGGCAGACCGCGAAATAACTTGACCAGCGGCAGCAGCCAGTCGAGCAGCGAGCGTGGCGCAAACAATGGCAGACGCCAGGCAAGGGGGCTGAGTAGTCCGCCCAGCCAGCGCTCGCGCCGCACGCGGCGGGCCCGTTGAAAAAGCTCGAGCGCATTCGGCGTGAAATTGCCCTTGAGCACATCGATGCCGTACAGCTTTGCCAGCAGGTTGATGATCTGCGGTTGTGAAGGGGCGTCGTCCCCCAACTGATCAATACTCGCCTGCCAGGCCTCGTCGACGCTCAAGCGCCCGTCGAGCAGCCCGATGAATGCATACGCGGGGGCGCTCAAGCGATGATACTGGCCGCTGGCGGTGTCCTGCACGATGTACCAGAGTTGACCCCGGTAGCGGTGTCGATGAACCCGAATTTCGGCCCGTAGGCTGAGCTTCAGGTCGGCTATGCGGTACCAGATGTCACTGAACAGCGCCTCACTCATTGCCAGTGGGTCCAGAGCCAGAGCGACAGGGTGTCGACCAGTCGCCGGGTCCAGGTCCAGAGCAAGCTGCGTTCACCGACATCGAGTTTTGCCACACCGTCCATACGCGGGCGCAGGTTCGGTGCGTCCTGTGCCATGCGTGCTTCGACACGAAAGAAGGTCTTTCCGTCGCTGGTGGTCGCGACCGGCGTGATGCTCTGCACGGTGATGGGGTAGTGCCTGCCGGGATGCGCGGCGAGCACCAGCTGCCCGTTCTGGCCTTCGCTGATGTATTCGAGATCGCGCTCGTCCGCTTCAAGGACCACCCGATAGGCGTCCAGCGGCGCCACTTCCAGCAGAATCTGGCCGCGCTCGACCGGGGCGCCCAAGGCCTGGCTCAGGTCGCCGGAGACGATGACGCCGTCGAAGGGGGCGACAATCCGGGTACGGGTCAGCAAGGCATTGGCGCGATCCAATTCGGCCTGAATCTGGTCGGTTTGCGCCCTCAGCACCACTAGCCTGGCGCGGTCATGACCGGCCGCCGCGGCGCGATATTCGCGTTGCAATTGGCTCTTACGGCTTTCGAGCTTAGTACTTTCCAGGCGCAGGTCCTGGTCTTCCAGCGACGCCAGCAGCTGGTTTGCGCTCACCTTGTCACCCGGGCGTGCCGCCGAGGTTGCGATGTAACCTGCGATCGGCGAGACCAGGGTGCGCTGCGTCGCCCCTTCCAGTTCGGCTCGGGCCGCGACGCGGAAATCGGTCTTGGTGACGGATGCGCCGATCAACAGGCCCAACGCCAGCAAGGAAGAAAGTTTGCGCCACAGGTGGTCGGGACCGACCAGCTTGCGGAATACCGCAGGCAGGAAGTTCAGCATGCGTTCCAGCAAACCGCGTTCACTACGGCGTTTGTTTTCGAGCAGAGGGCTGAGCAGGGCGGCCAGCATTTCCAGCAACTCGATACTGTTGGCGGCAAATACGTGACCCGCGGGGCATTCCGCGGTGATGGCGCCAACGATCGTGTCGTCGGCGCTGAGCGGCACCGTCAGCGCGCCGCCCGCTTCGTGACGCCGGCTCAGTCGTGCGTGCGCCCAGGTGACGCGCGCCGGGCGGTCATCGGGCAGCGGAAAAACCAGGGTATCGGCCTGATCAATGGACTCCTGCATGGCGGTTTCGATATCGCGAACCACGTCAGTACGATGCGAAAACCGCGCCTTGTTGGACAGCGACGTCAAACGCACGCGGTCGCTTTTCAAGAACCCGATACTGACGCGTTCAGCACTGAGTTGTGCAGCCAATTCGGCCGCCAGGGCGTCGGTGGTGTCTTGGAAGTCGTCGTGCTCCAGGCCGACCGCGACCAGATCGAGCGTGGTTTTCAACTGGGCGATGGTTTCGGCCTGGCGCCGATTTTCGGTTTCCAGCGTTGCCTGAGCGGAATTGGCGTCTGGCTGCGTTTTCTGGAAACGCTTTTTGTCAACGGAACGCTCGACAACGGCGCGCAGGGTCTCGCTGACTTTGCCGGCCGCGCTCTTGGGGATGCCTATGGGGTCAAGCGTCGTGGCGGCGATGTTGCCCGCCTCGGACGTGACACCTTCGGGATTCGAGTTTGGGATTGTTGTCGCTTTTTCCAATGCGAAGTCACAGTGGGCTGTCAGGTCAGTGGAGTTAGCGGTCGTCGTAATGCGAACTTAAGGGATGGCGGATTTTCGCCGGCCCTTCCTCCGCTTTAATTAATTATCGTGCGCCAGACGTTGCGAGGCGGCGTAAAACTGCGGCGGGAGAGGGCATGACCTGCAGATATTAGTTCCCAAAGACTACTGGATGGGCGGGTCGATGGTGACAATATTCAGTAGATAGCTTCCTGCCCGGCGGTAACCGCATTCGTTAAAGGTGGTTTGCATGACGCCGCTAACCACGGAGAGGGTAGAGGGCCAATCGGCTCGGGACAACTTTTCATGGCAGCAATCTGCGACATCATCAGCCGGACTGGACAGTTGGTCACCTTGCCGGACGTGTATCTCCGGGTGCGAGCCGTGCTCGAAAACGAAATGGCGTCGATCGCGGATCTGGTAGCCGCGCTCAATCAGGATCCGGCGTTATGCGCGCGCTTGTTGCGGCTCGCCAACAGCGTCTGGTTCGGCTACCGGGGCAGGGTCGATTCCGTTGGCCGTGCGGTGGTTTTGGTCGGTACTCACCAGGTTCACGATCTGGTTCTGGCAACTGCGGTGGCGGAGGCCTTCGAAGGGGTCACGATTCAGGGGGTCGATATGGAGGCGTACCGGCGGCAAAGCGTCTACAGTGGCGTAACCGTCCGCTCGTTGGCCGGTCGATGTAACGTCCTGGACCTCGAGCGGTGCTTCGTCGAAGGGCTGTTGAGCGATGTCGGCCACCTGGTCATGTACACCGTGGAACCGGAAAAGGCCCTGCAGGCGCAGCAGGAAGCGAAGGAGTTTGGCGAAACCCTGCTCTCGGCCGAGCGGCGCCTGCTGGGCTGCGACTACATTCAGGTCGGTGCGGCGTTGCTGGATTCCTGGCAGGTGCCCGAGAGCCTGCAGAATGCGATACGTTTTCAGCGCACGCCCGATCAGGCCAAGGATGCCAAGCTCGGTGCGTCGTTGCTGAACATTGCCGGTGTCCTGAATGACGCCTTAATGGCAAAGCCACCGCAAGACCCGGCCTTGAATCTGATCGCCGACACGGCCTGGAAGGTCACTCGCCTGACGTCCGAGGATGTTCTCGAGGTCGGGCGCGAGGCGTTGTTGGAAACGCACGAAATCTTCAGTCTGCTGTTCGACGAGTCCATCGCCGCTTAGTCATGCGCCGACCGCGCTAATTCCGCGCCGGCGCTTCTACCGCCTCGAAGGTCAAGCGCCCGTCTTGCGCGACCAGCACCGACCCCCGTTCGTCCGACCAGTCGCCCAACACGTAGCGTTCGCGCAGCGTGTCATTGACATCGATCGTGTGCCTGCCTTCGCGATGGGTATGGCCGTGAATCAACCGTTCGACTTCGTAGTGACGCAGATAGTCGGCGACGGTCGAGGGATTGGCATCCATGATCTCCTCTGCTTTGCGCGACAGGGCCTCGCCGCTGCGTTTGCGGTACTCTGCCGCCAGCAAGGCGCGTTCGGCCGGCGACTTGGCCAGAAAATCGGCGATGAACGCTGGTGTGCGCAACATGACCCGGGCTTGTTGATAGTCGGTATCGTCGCTGCACAGCAGATCGCCGTGCATCAACAGCGTCCGTTTGCCGGCGATTTCCGCCACCACGGTCTCATCCAGCAGTTCGCATCCCGTCGCGCGCGCGAATGCGTTGCCAAGCAGAAAATCGCGATTGCCGTGTTGCACATAAACCCAGACTCCGCGGTTACTGACTGCCTTGAGCGCGGACCTGACCTTGGTTGCCAGTGGCGATTCATCGTCGTCGCCGATCCAGGCGTCGAACAGATCGCCCAGGATATACAAGGCGTCGGCGTCGACGGCCCGGCGCCGCAGAAAGTTGACGAACAGATCGGTCAGCCGGGGGTGATCGGCTGATAGGTGCAGGTCGGAAATGAGCAGGGTCTCACCCATTCGCTGATCCGCTATGGCGGGGGCTGTAGCCGCGCTCAATCATAGCCTCGTTCCTTGTGGTCGACCGACCAGCCTGCGAAACGCAACGAGAGGCCAGCCCTCTGGCTGATACAGCCGTGCTCGAAATACCGTCGCCGAGGGGGCCCGGCGCCTGCCGTCGCGGACGTTCATGGTGCGGGAGGTGTCAGGTCGCGATCTCGGCTTTCTCGATCACGACGTTTTCGGCCGGTACGTCCTGGTGGCCGTTTTTCGTCGTGGTGGCGACGTCCTTGATCTTGTCGATGACGTCCATGCCTTGGGTGACTTTCCCGAACACGCAATAGCCCCAGCCGTCCTGACCAGGATAGTCGAGGAAGCCGTTGTCCTTCACGTTGATGAAGAACTGCGCGGTCGCGGAGTGCGGTGCGTTGGTGCGGGCCATGGCGACACTGCCGCGCTCGTTCTTCAAGCCGTTTTTGGCCTCGTTTTCGATGGCGTCGCGGGTCGGTTTGGGGATCATGTCCTCGTTCATCCCGCCGCCCTGGATCATGAAGTTGTTGATGACGCGGTGAAAGACGGTGCCGTCGTAGTGGCCTTCCTCAACGTACTGCTTGAAGTTCGCGCAGGTAATCGGCGCCTTTTCCTCATCCAACTCGATAACGATGTCACCCATGGACGTTTTCAGATTGATCATGCTCGGTAGCTCCTATTCGATACGCTGGATGGATTCGATCGTGATGGTTTCCGCCGGGACGTCGCGACGGCCGCTGACCACGGTGGTGTCGACCGCGGCGATGGCGTCCACGACTTCCATGCCGCCGGTTACCTGGCCGAACACGGCATAACCCCAACCGCGCGCGCCATTGTTCAGAAAATCGTTGTCCTTGAGATTGATAAAGAACTGTGCCGTGGCTGAGTGGGGGTCGCCGGTGCGTGCCATGGCAATACTGCCGCGGGCGTTTTGCAAGCCGTTTACCGCTTCATTTTCGATCGGGGCGCGGGTGTCTTTTTTGGTCATATCGGCGGTCAGGCCACCTCCCTGGATCATGAAATCCGGAATGACACGGTGAAAGATGGTGCCGTTGTAGAATTCCGAATCGACGTATTCGAGAAAATTAGCCACGGTTTTGGGGGCCTTTTCGGCGTCCAGTTCGAGTGTAATGTCACCCTTGGTGGTTTTGACCAGCACCTTAACGCCGTCCGCGACGGCGGGGGTCGCGACGGCGAGGGCGAACAGCGCGGAAAGCAAAAAACGGTTCATGTCAGCATAGGCTCCTGATTATCGGGCGCCCGTCATGATATCGACATAGACGGCAGCGAGAAACCCCGCGAGTACGTTAGAATTCCGCCCTATCCCCGGTTTTCACGCTTAGACGGACCCGATGCTCACAATCTACAACGATCTGACCGGCAAAAAAGAGCCCTTCGAGCCACTCGAGGCGGGCAAGGTGCGCATGTATGTCTGCGGTATGACCGTTTACGACCTGTGTCACCTCGGCCACGCCCGGGTCATGGTGGTGTTCGACGTCGTCGCGCGCTACCTGCGGGCGCGCGGCTTTGCAGTCACCTATATCCGTAACATCACGGACATCGACGACAAGATCATCAACCGTGCCAACGAGCGCGGTGAGCCTTTTCACCAGCTGACCGAGCGCTTCATTCGGGCGATGCACGACGACGCGGGCGCCCTGGGTGTGCTCCCTCCCGATGCGGAACCCAAGGCGACCGATCATATTGGCGAAATCGTCACCATGATCGAACGTCTGATCGCCAACAGACACGCCTATGCCGCCGATAACGGCGACGTTTATTTCGACGTACGCAGTTTTCCCGCGTACGGTAAGCTGTCGGGGAAATCCATCGATGACCTCGAGTCGGGGGCGCGGGTCGAACCCGGAGAAAGTAAACGCGACCCGTTGGATTTCGCGCTGTGGAAGTCGGCCAAGCCGGGAGAGCCCGCCTGGGACTCGCCGTGGGGCCAAGGGCGCCCCGGCTGGCATATTGAATGTTCCGCGATGTCGACCAAGGCGCTCGGCGACACCTTCGATATCCACGGCGGCGGTGCGGACCTGACCTTTCCACATCACGAGAACGAAATTGCGCAGTCCGAGGGAGCGACTGGGCATCCTTTCGTAAGGTACTGGATGCACAATGGTTTTGTTCGTATCGACGACGAAAAGATGTCCAAGTCGTTGGGCAATTTTTTTACCGTCCGGGAGATACTGACACGCTATCAGCCCGAGGAGGTGCGCTATTTCATTCTGACCAGCCAGTATCGGTCGCCGCTCAACTACGACGAAGACCACCTCGACAACGCCCGCGGCGCCTTGACGCGGTTCTATACCGCCCTGCGCGACCTGCCCGCGGCCGAGCCGGCGCAATCGATGGCCTTTCGGGCGCGGTTTCACGCGGCGATGGACGATGATTTCAATACGCCGGGGGCCCTGGCGGTGCTGTTCGACCTGGTGCGCGAGATCAACCGGGTACGTGGTGAAGACCGGCAGGCAGCCGCGGCGTTGGCGGCGGATCTGCGCGATCTGGGCGGCATCCTCGGTATACTGCAGGACGAACCGGAACGCTACTTGAGGGGCGGTGATGTGTCGCAGGAAGGTTCGGATGACGCGGAGATCGAAGCGCTGATTGCACAGCGGACACAAGCCAAGCGGGACAGGAACTGGGTCGAAGCGGATCGAATACGTGAAAAACTTGCGGCGCGTAACATCGTCCTGGAGGACGGACCGCAGGGGACCACCTGGCGACGGGGGTAAAAAGCGGTTGGCTCAGAAACTGAAGGTATTCGGCGTTTTCTATCGCGATTTCGTGCGCGAAGTCGTGATCAGCTCCGCCAAGCCGGAGTCGCTCCTGGCCGATCGTATCCCGGCATTGGCGCGCCGCTTGCTCGTGAACGAGGATAACTATCTCGGGGTCGTCGATCAGCACGAAATGATCCTGCAGTTGTACCTCGACGATGACGGCCAGGTCGTCATGGAGTTGCTGCGCCCGGATACCCCGGGCTGCCTGCGGTCGACCGTGCCCATGGCCGAGGCCATAGAGCGTTTGTCCGATCTGCCCGAGCGCTTCGATGCGAACATGTTGCACAACGCCGAACTGATCAATGACGAAGGCGCATGACCCGCGAGAGACGCGGCAGTCTTGGGCAACACCCCGGCCTGGCCGCCGCCGCCGACGTGAGTGCGCCTGTATGCGCTCCGCGCGCAATGCCTGGCAGTCTGGTCGCGTATCGCGGGCGTCGATGTCTGTAGATCCATCTGGCGGGGAGACCTGAAGCGGAGCATGGCCGTCGGTCATGGTCAGCGTGTTAGTTTGCCGCCGGCAGTCCGGTTTGTCCTCGGGAGTCTTGTATGCAAACGCAAATAGTCGATTCGCTGCGAAATACGCCAATGGGACAAGAGGCGGATCGTATCCTGCGTTCGTGCGTGCACTGCGGTTTTTGCACGGCGACCTGCCCAACCTACCAGGAGTTGGGGGATGAGCTCGACGGCCCGCGAGGCCGTATCTACCTGATTAAAAACGTTCTGGAAGGCGATCCGGCGACCAGAGAGATTCAGGGACACCTGGATCGCTGTCTGACCTGTTTGAACTGTACCACGACCTGTCCCTCGGGCGTCGAGTATGATCGGCTAGTCGACATCGGCCGGGAGTATGTCGAACAGCGCGTGTCACGTCCCCCGGTCGAGCGTTTCGCGCGCTGGCTGCTGCGCAAGGTAATTCCCTACCCGAACCGATTCGTGCCACTGCTGAAACTCGGCCGGTTGATGCGGCCAGTGGTGCCGAGAGTGCTGCGTAAAAAGATCCCGCTGGTCTTGACCGCCGCCGCGGTTCGCTCGGCCGAATTCCCGCGGCGCGTCATTCTGCACCAGGGCTGTGTGCAACCCACCTTGACACCGGCGACGGACGCGGCGGCGATTCGAGTGCTGAATCAACTTCGTATCGGCGTCGTGCAAACCGGAGCCGCCTGCTGTGGCGCTGTCAGCCAGCACCTGGCCGCGCCGGAAGAGGCGGCCCGCTTCATGCGGAAGAACATCGATACCTGGTGGCCGTACATCGAGGCGGGTGCCGAGGCGATCGTCATGACCGCCAGCGGGTGCGGTGCCATGTTGAAAGACTACGGTTACTATTTGCGCCATGACGCGCAGTACGCCGCGCGCGCGGCCAAGGTATCCAGGCTCGCCAAGGACCTGTGCGAGATTGTGGCTGCATCCGACCTGCAGCATCTGTCGAGCGAGGCACCGAAGCGCATCGCCTTCCACCCGCCATGCACTTTGCAGCACGGCCAGAAACTGATGGGTCGCGTTGAGTCATTGCTGACCGCTTCCGGGTTTGAACTCTTACCGGTGCGCGACTCACACAGCTGCTGTGGTTCCGCCGGCACGTATTCCATTCTGCAGCCGGAGCTGTCGAACCGTCTGCTGGTAAAAAAACTCGATGCACTCGAGCAGGAGCAGCCGCAACTGATAGTGACCTCGAACGTCGGTTGCCAGACACACTTGCAGACCGCGACCGAAGTGCCGGTGGTGCACTGGATAGAGTTGTTCGACGCCCGAGGGAGTTGGACCCAAGGTCCTCGCGCGGCAAGGTGAAATTATCGCAACCGAGTGCGCTTTCGCGCGGTTGTCACCGACTTGTCGCTTTACGGCCGATCAGGTTCGCGAAGGCGCTCCCGAGGTCGGTCAGGCGCTTTTTCTTGAATGCGTACATCCCAAACAGGCGAAAGAACAGGACGACCGCCGGGGCAGGGTCATCCCAGGAGAAAAAGGTGAATACGCGTTTACCCTGCAGCGATTTCCACCATTCGCCGAACGTGATCTGGTTTTGCGACAGATAGCCGCCGGTTGAAAATACCGACAGCAGGTCGCGGTACAGGTCTATCCACAGTATATCCGGCTCGGTATTGACCAGCGGGTCGACGGGCATGCCGAGTATATGCCGGTAGGCAATGTATTCCATGTTTACGCCGCTGCGTTCCGACAGTCGCGATTGGGCGGTGGTGCGTGCGTTGATTTCGACGAACTTGAGCTGGCCGTCGCTCGCATCTCGTTGTATTTCCGCTTCCGCCAGACCGCGATATTTGATCTTCCGCAGTAAATCGAGAAACATATCGACCAGTTCCTGGTCGACGATCGTTTTGCATACGCATGCGTTGCCGAAGTCGGTTGGAAAGATTCGGACCTTCTTATACGCGTTCAGTCCCAGCGGTTCGGATTCGTCGGAAAAATACGTGTAAATAAGGTAGCGCTCGGTGCCGAGCAGTTGTTTTTGAACGATGACGCCGTCTTCCGCGGCGGCGACCTTTTCGTAGACCTCCAGCAGTTCCGATCGGGAGGTGATCTTCAAGCACTTGTTGCCGAAATTCGTGGAAAACGTGTGCGATTGCGAAGGTTTGATGATGTACGGAAATTGCAGTTCGTCGGCGAATCCCTCGACGTCGGCAACGGACCGGGGCAGGTAGGTCTTGGCGTGCGGCGCTCCGTGCTCCTGCAGCATCCTGTAGAACGACGTTTTGTCCGTCAGTTGCTCGGCCAGTTCATAGGGGGCTAACGGAATATGGAAGTAAGGCTCGAGTTCCTGGCGGTGGCGCAGCAGCACCATGAGTTGCTCGTCACCGTTGACGAACAAGACGGGCTTGGGCGATAGCTGCTTTCCCAGGTTGACGATAAACGCGATGAATGCCTGCTCGGACACCTCATGGTCGGGGCAGACCACCTTGTCGGCGTACCTCGAGCGGAAGGTGATGTTCTTGGCATCGGACGAGACGGCGATAACCGGTACACCGGCACGGCCGAGATTGACGACTACGCCGTAACTGTTGGCGTCGCCGGTGTTGACGACGACAGCGACTGGCAGTTTGGATTTGCCGGCAGCCCGGGCGATGATTTTCTTTAAACGAGTGTCTGATTGAGTGCCGGTCATCGCCAATGCCTGGTTGATAGGGACTGCTCACCCGTCCGCAAAGCGTGGATGGTTCGCTTTGTTCGGGAGTTTTTGTCGACTCCGGGTTCGGAACGCGCAGCCGGGTCGTCGACCAACCTCGAAGGAGGCGCGGCATTATACGGCGTAGCGAGGTGCATTGTGAATGGAGCTTTTCCAAAGGCGGACGGTGTTCCGCTGCTTGGAACATGCAGGCTATCGGCCTGAGGTATGAATTCTTGCGCGCGAGCGACCGACCGCGCCGGGTAACGATTCGCGGTCGCGCAGCGGTCGGTCCCGGGGGGTCGGTTTAGATCTTGATGGGATTTATTAACTTGTGGAAGAAAATAATATTCTGTTCGCGCCGCTCGGGCGATGCGGATCCCGAGTCACTCGAGCGGCGCTGCCGATAGTAGCCGTCTAAAACGCCCTGTTGAGGAAATCTCCGATGGTTCGGATATCCCCGTCGGTCAATCCGAGGCAATCGCTGTGTTGGCGAATCGACGGCAGGCTGGCGCAGATCGTCAGCGCCCTGCCGGAAATGTCGATGCCCAGTGCGTCGAACGAGGTGACATTCATCGTGACACTGGCGGTGTCGCTGCTGACGCCGTCGGTGGCGCCGTAAGTGAAAGTGTCTGTTCCCGAAAATCCCGGTATGCCATGGCAGGTCGAACAATTACTTCGGTACAGATTCAAACCGTCAGCTTCGAAGGCCAGGCCGGCTTGCCGGTAGGTGATGGTGTTGTCCGCGTTGAGTGTTACCTCGCCGTTGGCCGGCTGCGTGATACTCGCCGGATCCACCGTCAGGGCGCCGCTCGGCGTATCGTTGTCGAGGACGCTTAGCGTAGCCGCCAAGTCGGAAAACGTCGAGCCGAGATCGTTGTTGGCGACGACGCTCGCCGGCGCGGTTGCCGCGACCGTGACGGTGTCAGGCGCGCTGTCGAACTCGCCGTCGTTGACGGTGA
>CBDUNM010000093.1:0-20187 GCA_965368585.1 uncultured Chromatiales bacterium
AGCCCAGTCGTATTTTGCAGCGCAACATAATGAAGAAGCAATACCTATCCAAAGTGTTCGAGCCTTCCTCGGTCGCAGTCATCGGGGCCTCCGAGCATGAAAACTCGGTCGGCGGACAAATCCTGCACAACCTTCTGGCGAGTGACTTTCAGGGTGAGATCTACCCGGTCAATCCCAAGCACGAGCGGGTCAAGGGGCTCGACACCTACCCGTCGCTGAGCGCCATCGATCACCCGGTCGACCTGGCGATCATCGCCATCCCCGCCAAGCATATTCCGGCTGTCATGCGCGAATGTGGTGATCATGGCGTCGGCGCGGCCGTCGTGTTGTCGGCCGGCTTCGCCGAAGTCGGCAAAGCCGGAAGATACCTGCAGAACGAAGTCGTGGATATTGCGCGCACCCACCGCATTCCATTGATCGGTCCCAATTGCCTCGGCATTATACGGCCACGGGTCGGCCTCAATGCGACCTTTGCCAAGAGCTCGGTCAAGAAGGGGCACGTGGCCCTGGTGGCACAGTCGGGCGCCTTTTGCACCGCGCTGCTGGACTGGGCCGATACACAGGGACATGGGTTTTCCGCCGTGGCATCGCTCGGGGCGACCGCCGATATCGGCTTTGGCGACGTACTCGACTATCTGGCCGTAGACCCCGAAACCCGCAGTATTCTGCTGTACGTGGAGGGTATCAGCGACGCACGCAGCTTTATCAGCGGATTGCGGGTTGCGGCACGCCTGAAACCCGTCATTGTAGTCAAGTCCGGGCGCAACGAGAGCGGAACCCGCGCTGCGGTATCCCATACCGGCGCGCTGGTTGGCTCCGACCATGTATTCGATGCCGCAATTCAACGGGCCGGCGCGGTTCGGGTGAAGTCGGTGAGCGAACTGTTTGCCGCCGCCCAGCTGCTGGCCTCGGGGACCCGGGTCGAGGGGCCACGTCTGGCTATCCTAACCAACGGCGGCGGACCCGGCGTGATGGCAGCCGACCGCGCGGCGGACCTCAACGTACCGCTCGCGGAACCCAACGAAAGCTCCTGCCAAAAGCTCTGCGAAGTCTTGCCGGAACACTGGTCGCACAGTAATCCGATCGACATTCTCGGCGACGCTGATCCTTCCAGGTACCGCGCCGCGGCCGAGATCCTGCTCGCCGACAAGGGCGTCGATGGCATTCTGGTGTTGTTGACGCCGCAAGCCATGACCGACCCGACAGGCTGCGCGCAAGCGGTTATTGAGGCAGCCAAGAGGTCGCGCAAACCCGTATTGGCCTGTTGGATGGGTGAGGGACTGGTCAAAGCGGGGCGCAAGGCATTCGACGACGCGGGTATCCCGCAGTTCCGCAGCCCGGAAGCGGGCGTCGAGGCCTTCGGCTACCTCGCGTGCTATCGCACCAACCAGAAAGCCTTGCTACAAGCGCCCGGCCCCCTGTCGAAACACAAAGAACCCGATGTCGACGGCGCGCGCCTGATCATCGAGCACGCCTTGAGCGAACGCCGTACCACGCTCAGCGGCGCCGAAGGCAAGGCCGTATTACGAGCCTTCCAGATCCCAACGTCGCCGTGCATCAACGTCAGTACCGCCGCGGAGGCCTTGATCGCCGCCGAAGGCGTGGGTCTGCCGATCGCAATGAAAATCAATTCTCCCGACATCACGCACAAATCGGATGTCGGCGGCGTGCGGCTCAACATCCGCGAGCCGCGTTCTGTGCGCACGGCATTTCGTGAAATGGTCGATGGCATTCAGGCGAGATGTCCCGACGCACGCGTCGAGGGCGTCAGCATCGAACCCATGCTAGAGCGGCCGAATGCGCGCGAAATCACGATCGGAATCGCCACCGACCCCGTATTCGGACCGATCATCAGTTTCGGCGCCGGCGGCACGGCGATCGAGATCTTTGCCGATACCAATGTTGCGCTGCCGCCGTTGAACGAATATCTGAGCAAAGAGCTGATCAAAGGCACGCGGGCGGCCAAGTTCCTGAAACACTTCCGCAACCAGCCCGAAGCGAATATCGTGCAGCTGGTGGACGTCTTGCAGCGCATTTCGGAGATCATCTGCGAACTACCTGAAGTCCGTGAACTGGATATCAACCCGCTATTGGTCGATGAAGAAGGGGTGATCGCCGTCGACGCGCGGGTGATCGTTGCCAGGCCCGAGACGAGCACCGCGCGCTACGGACATATGGCCATCCACCCTTACCCCGTGGAACTGGTGACGCAATGGCAGCTCGCCGACGGCACCGATGTAGTAGTTCGCCCGATTCGACCCGAGGACGCCGAAATCGAGCAGGAGTTCGTCAAATCCCTATCGGCCGAAAGTAAGTACTTCCGATTTATGCAAAGTCTGGACAAGCTCACGCCCTTGATGCTGGCACGATTTACGCAAATTGATTACGACCGTGAGATGGCACTGGTCGCCGTAATCAGAGAAGGGACTCCAGACGCGGAAATGTTGAGTGTAACCCGTTACGTGAGCAATCCCGACCGGCATTCCTGCGAATTTGCGCTGACGGTCGGCGACAACTGGCAAAGGCTCGGCATTGGTCAGGAGATGATGCGACGCCTGATGGCGGTGGCTCGCGACCGAGGCATCGAAGTGATGGAAGGCGAGGTACTCTCCAATAACAGTAAGATGCTGGCGCTCTGTGAACGCATGGGATTCCGCATCGCGCACGACGGACCGGAGCGCGACGTGGTTCAGGTGCGCCGACACTTGTAACGACGTAAAAAAAATGGCGGTATACGGCGCGGTCTGCAACCGGCGCCGGCGATTCACTCGCTACGCCACCGTCCCAAGGCCGCGAGCCACTAGTGCGCGTGACGGCCATCCGTCCCTCGATTGAAAAAAGCGCCGAACCGGCGGTTTGTTTTTCGGTACCTTGAGGCGCGATTTCTCAGGTAGAGAACGACGACCCACAGCCGCAGGTGGTGGATGCGTTCGGGTTACGAATTACAAATTGCGCGCCCTGCAACCCCTCCGAGTAGTCGACTTCGGCTCCCATGAGATATTGCAGGCTCATCGGGTCGATTAGCAGGGTTACCCCGTCCGTGACGATCTTTTCGTCACCGTCATTTACGGTTTCATCAAAGGTGAACCCGTACTGGAAACCGGAACACCCGCCTCCCTGAACGTATATGCGAAGCATCAGTTCCTGATTGCCCTCTTCGGCGATCAGCTCCGACACCTTCTTCGCCGCAGCCGATGTGAATAAAAGGGGATCTTGGGCCTCTACCGCTTGTTCGCTCATTGCTCAATCCTATACTTGAAATTCGCCGCAAAAGTGCCGCCGACATCCATTAGTTTCGCTTTTCCGAGTACTTTAGTCAACTATTGGCAGTGAGAGTTTCGGTGGCCCTGTAAGTTTATTCTGACGGCTGCCCCGCAATCGATGGTGCCGGCTCCGCTGAACCGCCGGTCGGTTGCACCGCGGCTTCTTCAGAGTGAACCAACTGCCCGTTTACCTCGGCTCCCATAGCCATTTCCAACAGGCGGTAATAAACGGTACCGGTCACCCGGGCGGCGGAGGCCAGTTCGACGCGCGCGTTGGCGTACACGTCGCCGACGACCGTACCGTTGAGAATCAGATTGTCGACGCGAACATCGCCCTCCACCGTCCCCTTGTCACTCACCATCAAGGTAGAATTCGAATCCGGCTCGCCGACGACGTTGCCACGCACCGTTCCGTCCAGATGCAGGCCGGCTTTGAAGTGCACGTCGCCGCTCACGTCCGTGCCAACGCCGATAACCGTTGAAACCTTAGGGGCTCTAAACTTCCGCATACGTGCCATCTAAAACATTCTCCAGACCAAGTATGTACTTCCACAGAGTCGCCCCGAAAACCTCAACCGATGGCGCAACCCGATGGGGGGTCAAATTTAGTCAAAATCAAGTCATTGAGGATTACAGTCCGGCTTTTCCGTCGCGCCGGGGCGCGCACGGTTTTCGGGTCCGGATGGCGCCCGCGACCCGCGCGCCAAACTGCAGCACCGCCACCCCCGCAGGTATCCGGAACGAAAAAATCACCGCTGCGTGTTTCAAGCATTTTCGGCCTTGGTGACCCGCCAGTCGATAATGTGTTGCAAAGGTTTGAGCTTGCGGTCTTCTGGGGTGATTTCGATCGTCACGGTCGACGGCTCGAAATCGACGGGCAGCACCAGCCGCCCCGTGACATCCTGAAAGTTTTTGAAACGCAGTTTGCGCGCGTCTTTCTTGCTTTCGTCCAATTCGGACAACTTAAACGTACGAGCCCGTCCTTGGAGCAGGCCGGATACGCTCATGCCCAGCTTACCACGCACGGTGCTGACGTTTTCGACCGCCTGGATGACCGTCAGCCGGTATTGAAACTCTCTGCGGCCGAGGGCTTCGAGTCGGAAATCGCGGATCTGCAAGTCGCCGTCACCGGCGGATACCAGCTCGCGCAGAAAGGCGATTTCCCGTTTCAGCTTGGCGCGCTCATCCTGCAGCGTCTTGACCCCATCCTGCACGAGACGAGCCGCATCGCGATCAATCTGCCGTGCCCGTTGGTGATCATCCGCGGCGATCTGTAGCGCAGCCTTCTCTTCGGTCAGTTGCTCCACCCGATTCTGCAATCTGGTTTGTATCTTAATCGCTTCAAGGCTGTGGTAACCGGCCTGCTGGCGGCCCAGGTCGTACATCAAAAACGACCAGCCCAACACCAGCAACACGCCCGCGACCAACAGCCAATACCGTCCTTGGCCACGCTCGGGGAGAACGATCTGGGGTGTCTTGAACTTGGTTGTCTTGATTCGCGACACGAAGCTCAGCCACCTGGCTCAGGGCAACAGTGCAACTTGCTGCAACCCGGCGGTCTCGTCCAATCCGAACATCAGGTTCATGTTCTGCACGGCCTGACCCGCCGCGCCCTTGGTGAGGTTATCGATCACCGAAAGTACCACTACGGTGTCTTCACCCTGGGGCTGATGCACGGCAATACGGCAAGAATTGACGCCACGTACCGACCGCGTTTCAGGGTGCGAACCGGGAGGCATGACATCGACAAAAGGTTCATCAGCGTAACGCCGCTCGAACAATGCCTGAACATCGACGAAACGCTGCAGCCGGGCGTACAAGGTGGCATGGATACCTCTGATCATAGGCACCAAATGTGGCACGAACACCAGGCCTACCGGCCCTTTACCGGCGCTCACGAGCGTCTGTTTGATCTCCGGAAGATGCCGATGACCCGACACTCCGTAAGCCTTGAAGCTCTCCCCCGCTTCGGCCATCAACGTCCCGACCTGCGCACCCCGACCGGCGCCGCTGACGCCCGACTTGCAATCCGCAACCAGCCGGTCCGCCTCGACCGCTCCGCTTTCGATGAGGGGAAGAAAACCCAGCGCCGTCGCGGTCGGATAACAACCCGGGTTTGCCACCAGCCGCGCCTGCCGAATCGCGTCACGGTGCAACTCGGGCAAGCCGTAGACGGCTTCCTGCAGCAATTCAGGGCAGGCATGCGGCATGCCGTACCACTGCTCCCATTGCGCCGGATCGCGCAGGCGGAAATCGGCGGCGAGATCGATGACTTTCACGCTACGGTCCAGCAGGTCGGGAACCATCTTCATGGCGGTGCCGTTGGGCGTGGCGAACAAGATCAGATCGCAATTCCCGAGGCGCCGCGAATCCGGCGCGGTAAACGCCAAATCGAGATGGCCCCGCAGGCTCGTGAACATCTGCGCGACCGGAGTGCCCGCCTCGGTTCTGGAAGTGATCGCGACCAGTTCGACTTCGGGGTGGACGGCGAGCAGACGCAACAACTCGGCGCCTGTGTAACCCGTACCACCGACAATACCCACTTTGATCATGTTCTGAATGCCTTGGGAACGATGTTTAACGATATATCAAAGAAACCAAACGCCTTGTAACGACGGGGTCGACACTCAAGCACTGCGCACGGCGAAGCGTTCGCCGCCGCGTTCTTCGGGCCGTGGTTTCGGGGCGCCTATATTAACGCCAATCTGGCAATTGCGCGCGCGACAAACGCGGGAGCCGCATTCGCCAACGTGCTAAAGTGCTCGACCGAAGCGGATCGGTGCTGCACCGGTGACGGGACGCTGGCGGGTCTGGGGAAAAGTATTCGGGAGGTCTTGCAACTACCATGGATACCATCCACGCCGTTTCTTTGATGTTGGGGGCCGGCTGGGCGGCGGGAATCAACTTGTACGCGGCCATGCTGGTCATCGGCGTGTTGGGGATCAGCGGGCAGATTGAACTGCCACCAGGCTTGGAACTGTTAAGCCATCCCGGAGTCCTGACGGCGGCCGGTATCATGTATGTTGTCGAATTTTTTGCGGACAAGATTCCGGGCGCCGATACAGGTTGGGACGGTCTCCACACCTTTATCCGAATACCTGCCGGCGCCCTCATGGCCGGCGGCGCAGCCGACGGGTTGAATATCGGCCAAGGCGGTGAACTGATCGGGCTGCTCGTGGGCGGAGGCCTGGCTGCCACCAGCCACGTCGCCAAGGCCGGCACCCGGGCACTGATCAACACCTCACCCGAACCCGTCACCAATTTGACGGCATCGCTGACCGAAGACGTTGCCGTGGTCGGCCGCTTGTGGGTCGCGCTCCATCACCCCTGGGTTTTCCTCAGCCTGTTGGTTGCCTTCCTGCTGCTGGTTGCTTGGTTGCTGCCCCGCCTCTGGCGCGCATTGCGACGGGTTGTAGGCGCCCTGCATCGCTGGTTCGGAGGAAGCGCCGAGACAGGTGCCAGCCGAAAATTCGTTGCACGACCCCAGGAAGTCGTCAAAGATCTGTACCACGATGCCGTAAACAAGAAATCATGATCATGGAACTCGACCGAATTTTGGGAACATCCCGATGCTTTGGCTAAAGGCGTTTCACATCATCTTTCTGGTGTCGTGGTACGCGGGCCTGTTCTATCTACCCCGTTTATTCGTGCATCACGCCATGACCGAGGATGCGGCGACCCGCCGACGCCTGGAAATCATGGAGCGCAAGCTGTTCTGGTTCATCACGCCCTGGGCGGTACTGACGGTACTCCTCGGCATCATATTGGCGACGCTTTATTTCGACTGGAGCGCGGCCTGGCTGCAGGTAAAAACCGGCTTGGTGCTCTTGCTGGTGGCCTTTCATCTATGGTGCGGCAAACTGATGCGCGATTTTCGGGCGACCGGCAACCCGCACAGCCATGTCTGGTTTCGATGGTTCAACGAGTTCCCGCTCCTGATTCTGGTCGCGGCCGTGCTGCTCGTCGTTTTCAAGCCGATTTGAACGGGCCAGTCATGCCTGAAAGCCGTCCACGTCGAGTCAAGAACCCCGAGAGCATCGCCAAAACCTACCGCCGCCATATTCAGATCCTACTGGCGGTCACCTTCGTGACGTTTATCAGCGCGCTTCCGGGTGACTTTGTCTGGACGGACAGCACGTATGTCGTTGAGGGAACGCAAAGGATCCGGAGTTTCCAGGATATCGCCGACGTGTTGCGCTACACGGCACCGCAATACCGGACCCGTCTGGACGGCCCCCCGATCAGCGAATCGAGCGGTAGTTGGCAGCCGATCACAACACTGGATCTGAGCCTGGGTTGGGCCATCTGGCGAGACTGCGCATTTTGTTTCCGCCTGGAGGGTCTGCTCCTGCATTTCGCCACCGTGCTCGGCTTTCTGGCATTGGGCAGGCATTTGCTCTCGCAGCGACGCCGGGGCAACAGCGTGGCACTCTGGGCAGCCATGGGATTCGCCGTTCACCCGATCGTCGTTCCTGTCGTGTCCAGTAGCCAGGGCCGTCCGGTGCTGCTGGCAACCGCATTGGCCACTTGGGGTATCGTGCTGTTCTCGCGGTTGCCGCCCACCTCGAAATCGCACCACCGCGATCTGCCGCGGTGGTGGATCTGGCTCGCCGCGGCCGCGGCTGCGGCGATCGGCGCCTGGGAACTCGCGCTGGCCATGCCCGTCGCAGCGCTCCTGATCGCCTGGTTCGACAGCAGCGAACGCGAACGACCCGGTCTGCGGGGTATTTCGCGCAAGCGCATCGCAGGGCTGATGCTGCTGTCCGCGTTCGGCGCTGCCTATTTCCTGTACCGCTTGGCGGTCTTTGGCGGGTTCGGCTTCGCCGGCACCTACCCTACCGACAGCCTGGTGCGAAACCTGGGCACCGCTTTGCGTCTGTTCTGGCAACACCTGAGTGTCGTACTGGTCCCGGGTGAACCGGTCATTTCCGACGCTTTTCGGATCACCACCGCCTGGGGCGCACGCGAGGTCGCAGCGCTCCTGGGCCTGTCGGTATGGATTGCAATCACGGTATTCGGCCTGAAGACACGGCACCCCGCCGCCCTCGGCAGCGCCTGGTTCCTACTCTGGAGCCTGCCCGTCACCGGCGTGTTTCCTTTGGTTCGCTACTATAGTGAAGCGGCGCTCTACCCCGCATATTGGGGACTGATGTTCGGGGTGGCCTTTCTTCTCATGCAGTTATGGCGACCGATAGGCCGGCAATTGACTCGCGGCAGCGAGGCGGTGATGTTTGGCCCCATCATTCTGACGATCGCTTTTATCAGCGCGTTGAGCAACGTTCGCTTCTGGAGCGACCAGGCGTTGTTCGAAAGCGAGGTGGACAACGATCCCTACTACATTGAAGGCCGCAGTATTTTATCCCGCCTGTCGACGGAGCAGGGCCTGGTCGCCGAACCCCTGGATCAGGCACTGAAGGCCATCGAAGCCAGCCAGGACCGAAAGTTCACCGGTTTCTATCCGAAATTCGACGTATTCAGCCATCTCGGCCATGCACAGCTTGAGATGCGTTATTTCGATGAAGCGGAATCAAGCTTCAATATGGCCCTGAGCGAACGCCCGACCAGCGCGTCGGCAAACCACGGCCTAGGCAGGGCCTTGTTGGGCCTGGGGGATTCCGATGGCGCCATGAGAGCCTTCGAAACCGCGCTGAAACTGAAGCCCGACTTTTTACCCGCCCAGGCCGATCTCGGCATCGCCATGATCGGACAGAAAAAATACGAACAAGGTCTGGAGTATCTGGCAGCCGGGTTGTCGATCGGCCTGGACGACTACGGCAGGCGTATGGCCATGGCGAACGCTTTTATCGAGCTAAAGGAACTGGAACGGGCGCAACAAAATCTCGATGCGGCGCTGGGTTTCAGCGAAACCTCGGAAGCCCGTGCGAAACTCGCCTGGGTGCAATGGAAACTGGGCAAACGGGCGAAAGCACGTGAAAACATCAATATCGCCCTGCAACTGGACGAGTACAGCAGCAGCTATGTGCTGGAAGTGGCGCGCCTGATAACCGCCGAATAAACGCCGAGCCCCCACTCGCGGGGGCCCGCTGGATGCGAAACCGACGCGCTTCGCGCGTTACGAGCAGCCACCCTGAGATCCACAGGTCCCGCAACCGCCGCCGCCCGTCGCGGGTTGGAGGTTGTTAAACACGAAGCGGGCGTCGCCGTTGCCGCTGTCGACAAAATCGATTTCGACACCGCGCAAATGATCAAGAGTGCCCCCGTCGACAATCAACTTGAAGCCATCGTATGCGCGCACGCTATCGTCCTGGCTCACCTGATCGGTGAAGGTCATACCAAAACTCACCCCGCTGCAACCGCCCGGTGTGGCAAACACGCGCACGCCTTCGATGTTGTCTTCGACCTGTCCTATCAATTCCTGCATCTTGACTTGGGCTGAGCCGGTCAGGGACAGGTCGGTTTCGTTCAATACGTTTTCTGCTATAGCGTTCATCGTGGTCTGGTCCTCAAAATTCCGATCCAAAATTTCGGCGGGTAGCTTACCATGATCGACGTGGATCGGTTAAGCCATTGATTAACGGCTATTAAACGAGGTTAATTCGTCTCGTGCCGACAACTCATACAGATGTCGCTCGGCATCCACCAGATGCTGACCCCAATGCACGTGATACCCGTGGCGCCAGCTCTTTAAGGTCGATTCCCGGTCCTGCGCAATCTTCAGGCCCATCAAACCATACTTCAACTCGCAATAGATATCGGTCAAATCGTCCGCGAGACTGCCGCTCATCGACTGTCCGTCCTGCGCCGAATCGAATTGCATCCAGTAGCTGTCCCGCTCGCCAAGCAGATGTCGCAACCGGGTGAACAGTTCGAAGCGCGCGTCCAAGTCCACCTGCATGGGCTCGCCCCCCCCGTCGGCAGGTCCCAGCGCGGCCATATCCGCATGAATGCGGGGCAGGAGTTCCAACAACCGTTCCAGCCAACCGTCGTCTCCCGGATCGACAACCCGCGCCGATTCGATCAACTCGCAGTATTCCTGTGCCGTCTGCACCATGTTATCGAACGCTTTTCCCATCGGCTCCCCCGGATCGTTCCGGCTAGGGCTAGACGCAAGGTAAAACCATGTCGTCAGCCGTCAATGCTTCCCGTCGACCTTAAGTGTAGACGAGAGCTTTGCAGCTTCCGCGCCCGGGCGAGCTAAATTTCCATCATTTCAAAGTCCTCTTTGCCGGCACCGCATTCCGGACACTGCCAGTTGATCGGAATATCGTCCCATTTGGTACCGGGCGCGATGCCTTCTTCGGGCACCCCTTTAGCCTCGTCATAGACGTATCCGCAGATCACGCACATGTAGGTTTTCATTCACCCAACCCCTCAGTCCTGAAAAAAGGCCGCTGATTCTGACAGATGCCGACGCTTCGCAAAACCGCGAATGTTAATATTCCGCCATGGATGCAACAGCTAAAATTAAACCCGTGGTGCTCTGTGTGTCCGGACACGATCCAATCGGCGGCGCCGGGATACAGGCTGACATCGAGACGCTGGCGGCACTGGGGTGCCATGCCGCCACGGCGGTCACCTGCCAGACGCTCCAGGACACCCGCAATGTGCGCGAGGTCATTGCCAACGCACCGTCGTTGCTGGCGGCTCAGATCGAGACCATCTGCGACGATCTGTCGCCGGTTTGCGTCAAAATCGGACTACTCGGGACTGCCGAACTGACGGCGGTGGTGTCGGCGCTGTTGACCAATATGGACATACCGGTGGTGCTTGACCCGGTACTTAGCGCGGGTGGGGGCAAAGACCTTGCCGCCGCCGGACTACTGGCGGCGATACGCGGCTTGCTGCCCCAGATCGCCCTGGCGACACCCAATCGCCGCGAGGCACGTCGTCTATGCGAAACAGACGATACCGCCGAAGCCGCCCGCCGACTGCTTGAGTACGGCTGCACCTCGGTGCTCGTCACCGGCGCCGACGAAGCCTCCGGTGACCGGGTGCTCAATCAACTGTTCGCGGCCAACGCACCACCGGTTGATTTTTACTGGCCGCGACTGGCGGGACAATTTCACGGCTCGGGTTGCACGCTCGCCTCGGCATGTGCTGCGTATCTCGCGCACGGCGCGCCCCTAGCAGAGGCCGTCGACAAGGCTCAGCGTTACGCCTGGGAAACCCTGCGGATCGCGCATCGCTCCGGCCGCGGTCAATCGCTGCCGGGACGAATCCTCCCGTGAACGTCCTGCGCGGGCTGTACGCCATTACTCCTGACCCGTCGCCGGGCTGCGGACCGTTGAGCGCCATGGTAAGCGCCGCGATCGCGGGCGGTGCCCGGGTGATTCAGTATCGCGACAAATCGGATGATCGCGTGCGCCGCCGCCGGGAGGTTACCGCCCTGCTCGACGTGTGCCACCCGGCCGGTGTGCCGCTCCTGATCAACGACGATGTGGCGCTCGCGGCCGAAATCGGTGCCGACGGCGTGCATATCGGACGGGCGGACCTACCCCTGGCGCGCGCGCGCGCGGCGCTCGGGGACCAGGCGATCATCGGGGTTTCCTGCTACAACGATCTCGCGCTCGCCCGTGCAGCTCATGACAGCGGCGCCACCTATGCCGCGTTCGGCAGTTTTTTTGCGTCCCCCACCAAACCGCAGGCGGTGCATGCCGATGTCGCGCTGCTCGCACGAGCGCAGCAAGAGCTCGCGATTTCCCTGGTTGCGATCGGCGGCATCACGCCCGAGAATGGCCGCGCGCTGATCTCTGCCGGCGCGGATATGCTGGCGGTGATCAGCGCCGTATTCGCGCAGCCTGACGTGAAGACTGCGGCCCACGCCTTTTCAAGCCTGTTTCCGGAGGACCACCCGACATGACCACTTCTCACGACCTTTTCGAGGCTGCCCAACGCCACATACCGGGCGGCGTCAACTCGCCCGTGCGCGCCTTCAAAGGGGTCGGAGGCGATCCGGTGTTTTTCGACAGCGCGGCAGGGCCTTTCGTGTTCGACGCGACGGGACAACGATTTATCGATTATGTCGGCTCCTGGGGCCCCATGGTGCTCGGCCATGCGCATCCCGAGGTTATAGAAGCGGTCGGGGCGATCATTCACAAGGGACTGTCATTCGGCGCGCCCACCATGATCGAAACCGAGATGGCGGACAAGGTGTGCGAACTCGTCCCGAGTCTGGACCTGGTCCGGATGGTCTCGTCGGGGACCGAAGCCACCATGTCGGCGATTCGTCTGGCGCGCGGCTTTACCGGGCGCGACAAGATCGTCAAATTCGAGGGCTGTTATCACGGCCATTCGGACTCGCTGTTGGTCAAAGCGGGATCCGGGGCCTTGACACTGGGGGAACCATCCTCACCCGGCGTACCGGCCAGCCTGGCCGAACATACGCTAACGCTGCAGTACAATGACCTGGATCAGGTACGAGACGCCTTGGCCCGGACCGGCGACCAGGTCGCGTGCATCATCGTCGAACCGGTCACCGGCAATATGAACTGCATTCCCCCAGCGCCCGGATTCCTGGCGGGCCTGCGCGAAGTCTGCGACCGGCACGGCGCGGTGCTGATCTTTGATGAGGTCATGACCGGCTTCCGGGTCTCCCTGGGCGGCGCCCAGGGCCTCTACGGAATCACGCCGGATCTGACGACGCTCGGCAAAGTCATCGGCGGCGGCATGCCGGTCGGCGCGTTCGGCGGGCGACGGGATATCATGGAAAAAATCGCACCCCTGGGTCCCGTTTACCAGGCGGGGACCTTGTCCGGTAATCCGGTCGCCATGGCGGCCGGACTTAAGACCTTGGAGTTGATCTCCGCGCCCGGTTTCTTCGAGGATCTCGGCGCCAAGACCGCAAAGCTGGCCCAAGGATTGGTGCAAGCCGCACACGACGCCGGCGTCGCACTGACCGAAAACCACGTCGGCGGCATGTTCGGCATCTTTTTCACTGACGCCGAGCGAGTAAGCAATTTTGCCCAAACAACAGCCTGCGACCTCGACCGCTTCAAACGTTTCTTCCACGCAATGCTGCGGCGCGAGGTCTATCTGGCACCGTCGGCCTACGAAGCGGGCTTCGTATCGGCCGCACACGGGGAATCGGAGATCCATACGACCCTGGGCGCCGCCGCGGAAGCGTTCGCTGAAATCAAATAACGCCGCCCCTTGGAGGCGCTGTTCACCGAGCTGCTTCACTGGGTGAGGGCCCACCCGCACTGGGCCGGCGTGGCACTGTTCACGATCTCACTGGCGGAATCACTGGCCATAGTCGGTGTGATCGTACCCGGCGTGGTCATCATGTTCGGTATCGGCGCCCTGATCGGCGCAGGAGCGGCCGACTTCTGGGCCATGTGCGCATGGGCGGTCGCGGGCGCCGTGCTCGGCGACGGTCTGAGCTACTGGTTGGGAAATCGATATCGCGCGCGTCTACTCGATATGTGGCCGTTTCGCCGCATGCCGGAGTCCTTGCAACAAGGCCAGCGATTCTTCGATAAGTACGGTGCAATGAGCGTGGTCTTCGGCCGGTTTTTCGGACCGGTGCGCGCTACCGTGCCGCTGGTGGCGGGAATGTTGAACATGCCCTCGGGACGTTTCGCCGCCGCCAATTTCGGCTCCGCGCTGTTGTGGGCACCGGCCTACCTGTTGCCCGGCGTTCTGTTCGGTGCCTCGTTGGAACTGGCTTCCGAAGTCGCGTTCCGCCTGGTATTGGTGCTGTTGGTGGTCGTGGCGCTGGCCTGGTTTACGGGCTGGCTGGTCCACCGGGTGTTCCGTTGGCTGCAGCCGCGCACCAACGACATCCTGCGTCGCGTTCTACAACTGGGCGAACGGCATACTTGGCTGAGTCGCATGGCCGAAGCGATCGCCAATCCGGAGCACCCCGAGGCACGCGGCCTGAGTGCGTTTGGCGCCATACTGGTGCTGGCGGCGCTGGCGCTGGCGCTCCTTTCGGCACTCCTGCCCGCCAATCTCCCCTGGGCAGCGGCTGACCGGTTCGCTGCCGAAGCCATCGCCGTTCTCCATACGCAAACGGCGGATCATCTGGTGGGATTGATTACCGCCCAAACAGAAGAGCGCTATCTGGCCGCCATCGGACTGAGCGTCGCAACGGTGTTGGCGGTGTATCGACGATGGTTCGCGCTTTGGCATTGGCTGGGCGGACTGGCCGGTGTGGTCATCGCAATCACCATCCTGCATTGGAGCACGCCCGACGTTGCGTTGGGTCACCTGACGCCGGACGGCAGCACGCTTGTCGCCAGCGTCCCCTTGGGATTGATCGCCGTGATGAGCGCACCCGCGGTGGGTGCCCGCTATCGCTGGTCGGTATACGCCGCCTGCGTGATCCTGGTGGTGCTCGCATGGTTCGGCAGTCTGTATCTCGAGCTCACCACTCTGAGCAGCATGGTCACCGGCGCCTTGCTGAGTGCCATGTGGATCGCCGGCCTGGGGGTGGCTTATCGCACGCATTCGCAGACCAATCCTTTGTCCGCGCCGCAAGCGGCGGGCATCTTGGCGGTCGCCGCAGCGTGCCTGATCGCGACCGGACTGATCGCACCATCGGCGCCCGCGCCAGCGGCACCGCAGACCACCGTCGAAGTCGATGAACAGACCTGGCGGGCATCGCTCTGGCGGGATCTGCCGCAGGCGCGCGCCGATTTGCGCGAAACCTCTGATTTTCCTTTGAATGTTCAATACGCAGGGAGCATTCAGTGGCTGGACCGGCAGCTCGGTGGTGCGGGCTGGAAGCGTATCGAGTCCAGCACCCCGGGGGACTGGCTGCGACTCTTATCGCCGTCGCTGCCGCTTGCCGAGCTGCCGATATTGCCGCACATCCATGCCGGTCGGCACGAATCCGCCACCTGGATCAAAACCACGGTCGAGACACGCTTTGTGCTGAGGCTCTGGCCCAGCAACCATGCGGTCAAGAACGTCGGCCCGCTGTGGCTCGGCGAGGGTTCGCAACAAACCAGGCACCAGCGCTTCGGCATATTCAACTACGCGGTGACCGCCCGCAGTTTCGCCGCAGCCCTCAGGCAGATCAGATCCGACCTGCCCGTCGACCACCAACGCAGCCCGGGCGCAGGTCGGTTGTTGTTAAGTGAGGCGCCGGTTTCGTCAGACTGGTGGGCCGGCAGTCGAACACCTGTCTATTCCTCGGTCCTGATGCCGTAGGAGGCGAATTTCTCGAGTACGCGTTCGATCTCGTCGTCCGCGAGCAGGGTCGGCCCGCCCAGCAGCAACGAGTTGAAGTACTGATGCGCCAGGTTTTCCGTTTCAATGGCCACCCACATGGCCTTGTCCATGGTCGGCCCGGTGGCGATCATGCCGTGATTGGCCATGAGGCAGCAGGTACGCCCCGCCATGGCCTCCAAGACCGCCTCGGACAGCGCCTGGGTGCCGAAAGTCGCGTAACCCGCACAGCGAATGTCCTTGCCACCACTGATCGCGATCATATAGTGGAGAGCGGGGATGGCCATGCGGCGAATCGCCAGTGTGGTGCAGTGCAGCGGATGCGCGTGCACGATCGCCCCCACGTCCGGCCTGGCCTGCATTATGTCACGGTGCACGCGCCACTCACTGGACGGCGCCAGGCGGTGATCGCAACGACCGTCCATCTGCATGTACACAATGTCTTCGGGTTCGAGCGATTCGTAGGGCACGCCGCTCGGAGTGATCAGCAGGCCGTCACGGAAGCGGTGGCTCAGATTGCCGGACGTGCCCTGGTTCAGGCCCGCCGCATTCAGCCGGAGACAACTGTCGATTATTTCTTGGCGCAGATCTTTATTGGCCTTCATTGCCGCCTCGGTGATTTATCCTGCCGGTCGGAGCGTGAAGCGACCCGCGTCAAGCGACTGATACCCGTCGCACCGACCGACATTAAATCAGTTCACCAGGCTAGCCAACCCCAGGGCGGCGTTTCGTAGCGTGCCGGCCGCGACCCAACGTCGGTCCGATACGGGTGTTGCGGGTTGCGTGTAGAATCGGTCGCATAACGGAATCGTCCATCGGTAATGATCCATGAGAAACCTCTGGATACGCTTGCTCGTCTCCGGGCTCTTGGTGGGCTGCGTAGCACTTGCCCTGAGCGGCAGGGGCGAGGTTTTGGCCGAAGACTACGTCGGCCAGGCGTTCAAACGCGCCTTGATCACCTTTGCCCTGGTGCGCGGGATCAACGCGGTCGTTTCCGTTGTGCAAGGAACCGAAGTCGCCATCGAACCTGCGGGCGTCGGCGTGACGCTGACGCCCGGCGAAGCACTCGATCCGTTGAACGATCTCGTTGAGCGCTTTTCCTGGATCATGCTGCTCGCCACGACGTCACTGGGCACCCAGAAAGTGCTCGTCGCAGCGAGTGGCAGCTGGATATTACAGGCTGCCCTGGGGGTCGCCGCGTTGGTTGCCCTGTTGCTCTTGTGGCGCGCGGAGATGTTCCGCTCGACCGGCTGGCGCACCTTCGCGCTCAGATTTGTAGTGCTGGTGCTGTTCGTCAGGTTCGCGATGCCCGTGATCGCGCTGCTCAATCACGCCACTTACGAAGCGCTCCTCGCCGATCGCTTCGACGCATCTTATGCTGCGTTGCAGCAGACCAAAACGGACGTCGAACAGGTGCACGCTAATCCGCCGCCGTCGACCGACGCCGGCGTGAGCGTGCTGGATCGTTTCGGCCGCTGGATCGATCGCACCTCGCAACAACTGGATGTGGAAGCACGCTTGGAGCTATATCAAAGCAAACTCGGCCAGGCCACTGAGCAGGTCGTCGATCTCATCGTGGTGTTCGTACTGACAACCGTCGTCTTTCCGCTGATCTTTCTGTTCCTGGGCCTCCGCTTGCTGCGCATCGTCGGCCAGGTTCGCTGGTGGAAAGGCGGGTAAGCGCCGAGGGTCGCGCGGCGCCCGTGTGGAGCGCGCAGCCGGTGGATCAGGAAGCGCTTTCGACGAGCTCGATGAGATCGCGCTCGGGCGTCATCAGAAATACGATTCGACGACCGTCGAAGGCTGCCGCGGGCACCGGCTTGCCCAGCGGCAGGCAACGCTTGCGGCGGAAGCGCAGCAGTTCGCCGTCCAGGTCATCGACTTCGTAGCAGAGGTGGTAAAGACCGCCGCGGCTGCTCCCGATCACCGAATTGACGGGACTGTCAGCCCCCAGGGGCTCGACCAGTTCGATAATCGCGCCGCCCGGCATTTCCGCAAAGCAGACGGTCACCTTTTGAATCGGATCGGATACGGGCTCCGACACGCTTATCGGAGAGAACAACGGCACCAGGAAGCTTTCCAGATACTGACAAATATCAGCGACCGCGTATCCGATGTGATGAAAGCGCATTGGCGTGATCCTAATTGAGTGACCCAGGTGCGTCACGCCGGATCGTAGAGCGTCACACCGCGTATGGCGGCATCGCTCACGCAGCGGGTGACATCGCGGGCGCGTGTGGCAAACATCGGCACGTGATGAAACGTCCATTCTTGCAGCCTGTCGTTATCCATGATCTGGCGCAGCTTCAACATGTCGCGCTGCCACTCGAATCCCCGTTCGGTCAGGCGAACCTTAATATCTTCCTGCCCGCAGACCAGCTGTACGTCAAGTGTCTCTCCGACATGAGCGGGCACGGGAAACGCGTCACCCATCAGATCTTCCGCATGATGCACCTGGGTCAGAACGTCGAAAGGCTTGCCGATACCGACGATCTGGGTTTCGTGATTGGCCATGAAATCGAACGGGGTACCCGCGCCGCTGGGCGTACCGGCGGATTCGTGACCCGCAATCAGCGCTTCCGCCATGGGACCCAGTGCCGACACACGATACACCGGATGACGGCTTTGTATCACGCCGCGCGAGCGACGAAACAATTCGGTGGCCAAACCCATCTGCGACGGCGTGCGGCGCAGGTCGAAGCGCGGATTGCGCCGAAACGTTTCGAACACGCCGCCCACCGCGGGGTCCCCGAAAAAAAATGCGGGCATCACGAGGGTCCGCTCAGGGCCGCAGAACTCGATCAGCATTTTTACCAGACTCAACGGATCGTCCCGGTACATCGGCTTCATGTGATTCACGGAACTGTGCACCATCAAGATGTCGAAGTCGGAACCGATGCGTCGTTCCAGGTGCTGGCGCAGATCAGCGGTATCAAAAGTGCCATAGACAACGCGCATCACCGGATGCAGACGTTTGCGCGCCTTCAGGTAGGCATCGCGCAAAGCGGTAAGGTGTTCGCGCCGCAGACGACGGACCGCCAGACCGGAAAGCTTTTCGAACAGATCCATGCGGCGAAGTCGTGCTAGTCAATACCGTGCTTGCTAAGGTATTCGAGTATTGCGGGAACCGAGTTCAGCTTGGGAAAATCTTCGACGTCGAGAAACAGGTCGAAGGTCTGTTCCAGCGTCATCATCAGGTTGACGTGTCCCAGCGAATCCCAGGCGGCGATATCTTCGTCCCTGCTGGTTTCCGTAATACTGTCGGCAGGGACCTTCAGGGTGGTTGCGATCGCTTCTTGCAACTGTTCAAAAATGCTCATTGGTTCGGTTCGGCTTCAGTTTGGGAGGGGGATTCTACGCGAAAGGCGTATTGTCAACCAGGCTCGAAATCGCGCCACTATGCGGACAGTTCCACCTCGATTGAAAAATCGGACGCATCCCGCGCAGGCGATGTATCGAGACGCCGTTCGTAGCGGCCGTCCGGGCGTTTTTCGAACCCCTGCTCGGGCAAAAAATTGGCGACCAAACCATTCTTCGGCGTCGGCAGGTAATCGGCAACGACGCAAGTCACGCCGCGACCCGTGAGTTCTCTCATCAGGGTATGCAAAAAAGCCGACTCAGCGTTGCGCCCGATTACGCGGCACGACATGAGAAAGGTATTCAATTCCGCCTGCTCGGGCGTCGGCAGGTGGAATAGCGCGAGCCCGACAATTCCGCTATCACCAAACACGTCGGTCAGCGAGAAATGCGCCACCCACCAGTCATCGGCGAGGATACACGCCTGCATCTGCTGTTCGTTGTAGCGCTGCGTAGTCAAGTTGAACTGGTTGGTCTTTTGCGTCAGTTGAGTGAGCCGCTTCAGGTGTGCGGCATCGTTGAATCCGACGCGCATGCGCATGTTCAACGACGCCAGATAGTCGTCCAGATCGCCGCCGTCGTGGCTGAGATCCTGCTGCAACTCGCGGCGTTGCCGTTCCTGGGCATACATCTGCGTCTTGGCCAGATCCTCGACGGTCAGGGACAAGACCTCGAGACGCGCTACCGGTTCCAGGCAGGTCGGCACGTCGACCGGTCTGGTGGGCGTCTGGACGACCTCGACCTGCGGCAGCTTGTGACGCACCGCCGCGCATTCGTAGTCGCTGTCGTCGACGAAGACAAAGGAGTCCAGTCCAAGATTGAGTTCTTCGGCGAGCGAGATCAGATTGTCGGGTTTCGACACCCAGTTGACCCGTCGCGCGGCGAAATGTTCGTCGCGCAGCAGCTGATGCGGATGCTCGGCAAGCACCTGATCCAAGTCGGCCGGGTTGTTCTTGCTGCACAGTGCCAAGATGAATCCGCGCTGCTGATAATCGAGTATCCTGCGCTGAAAATCGACATAGGCGTTGCCCGGATAATCGGGCCCCAACGCGATACCGTTGATTCCCTCCTCGCCGATCACGCCGCCCCACAAGGTATTGTCCGCGTCGAGTACGATGACCTTGGCCTTGGGCAGTTTGAGAACGACTCCCAAGCCGATGACGCGGCGCGCCAATTCGCGTGCCGCCATGGCGGTAAAGGGGAAACGCGCGGCATACCAGAAGCGTGCATCGAAAAAATCTTTCCTGCCCAGTTCCAGCAGGACCTCGTCCAGGTCGATGAACAGCGAGGCCTGCATCGATTCGCGCAAAAAGCGGCTGAAATCCGTTTTTAAAATACTCCACCAACCGCTTTCCGAGCGCTCCGATTGCATATCGAACATCCCTGCGCCCGGCGCAAGCATGGACGGCAGCAAAGTCACCACGATCTGCCCGAC
>CBDUNM010000094.1:0-20186 GCA_965368585.1 uncultured Chromatiales bacterium
AGATATTGCCGTCACCGTGCATATCGATGGAGGTGTGGCAGTCCTGACACAACAAGCCGCCCTTGGGGTTCTCCGGGCGCGACTCGATCTGATGGTGCAGGTCGTCGGAGATGAACAGGTAGTTCTTCGTATGCAGTTTGGGTTGCGTGGAACCGTCTTCGGCAAACGGCGAACCGTACGGGAATTCCATCAGGCCCTGATAGGTTACGCCGATACGCTTGCCGCGGTTGTGGCAGCTGTTGCAGGTTTCGACCGGGATACCCGACCACTCCACGTCGCCGTGCTTGACCTGGGTCTTGCGGGTCGCCTGTATCTTGTGAATCAGCATGTGGCCTTGTTGCTGCTTGTTGATGGTCGGGTCCTTGCCTTCGTAGTAGCCTTCGTTGCCGTACGGGATGTGGCAGGACGAACAGCCCATGCCGCGATAATCACCGCGCTTTTCGCGGCCCTTTACCCCGACGTGGCAGCGCTGACACTGCTGGCGCTGGTAAGTGAAACCGGCCAGCTTGGGGTCTTTTTCGATTTCCTCGACCGACGGCTGCGGCACCTGTTCGAGTTTGGTCGGCAGCTGATCGGGGTGCGCCGCGATCATGGCCTTCATATATTCCTTGTATTCGTCCGATCCGACTTGCGGCTCCGTACCGTCGGTATCCTCAACCGCGTAGTTGCCCCAAGGCACCTTGTAGTTCTGTACCTCGGGAATTCCCCAGGTATGCAGGTTGCCCTGAATCTTGCCGGCCTCGGTGTTCATCAACGAACGCTCGACGCGATAGGCGTAATTGATGTGGCATTGACCACAGGTGCGATCGGCAATCCAGACCGAACCCGGATCAGGGTAATAGGTCTGCGGCCCGTTACCGTTCTTCAGGCCGTCGGGGGCGCCTTTGTGGGCTTCTTCCGCCGTGGTGGCGGTCGGATTGCCGCCATGACAGGTGACGCACCCCGCCGGATCGCCGTTGGCGGCGCCGATGGCCTTGATTTGAATCATCATGGGCGCGTTCGCGTCCCGGATGTCTTCGATGCCTTCGTGACAGGACAAGCAGCCCGCACCCTCGGCAAATGCCCCGTTCACCATCGACAACGCGAACAGGCCGATGAGTAGGTTTTTCATTATTGAACTCCCGGTTACCTGATAAAGACCGCCGGCGTTCGGAACCGGCGACAAGGACGATGAGACCAGCCAATAAACAGCACAAATTGTACCGGAATACCCGAGCCTTGCACTCGGGTATTCCGGTGCTCACCGCTCCTTCGATAACTCTCACTAATTCAATGAATTGAAGAGGACCCGCCAATCATGTGACCGTCGATCGCGCAACACGGGGAAGTGCTGCCCGACCAACCGCAGAGAACGTACCGTGCAGAATCCATGCGGCGCGATCGGACGATTGAACAATTTGTTCAAGCGCTGGCGGCGCCGCTGGCGCCGTGCGCCAGCCCAGGTTACTGCCCGCCCAGCGCCGCGTCGTCGTTCTGCCAGCGCTCCAGACGACGGCGTTCAGCGTCCTGGCGGCGGCGCTCCAGTTCCTGCGCATAACGGCGGCGGTGGCGCTCGAGATCGGGATGGCGCCTGCGCAGCTCTTCGCGATACTGACGTTCCCGCTCCAGGACGTCTTCGCGGGCCTGGCGACGCTGCGCGTCCCGCTGTTCGCGATCGGCCTCGCGTTGCGCTTCGCGTTCCCGGCGCGACTGTTCCATCTCGCGCAGGCGCCGCTGGCGGTAGGCGTCGAAGCCCCAGAAGTTCTGGGTCAATGTCCGGGACTCGGCAGACCGTTCTTCAGCGGCGGGCGCAGCTAGGACAGTATCGGCCAGTATGCCCAGTACTGCGGGTATCGCGATGGCGGCTGCCCGCCGGATGCGGATGATGTGTGTCGGCTTCATGTTAGTGTCTCCGCAGATTCGATTGTCGGCGAAGTGTCAAAAGCGCTGAGCGCAACGTCGCCCAAAGATCCTTAACCTGAGTTTAATCGATAATCGGACGCGCGTTGCGGCGTCCACGCACGGTCATCGAGTGACGTCAGCCCACTGGATACCGACCGATCGACCACCGCCCGGACGGGGTGACGACGAAATGGATAAAGTGACGCGAACCTCACTGAACCCGCGGAAAGACGTATGACTCCGTCGATCACCCAATTCGCCGTTTACCTGATCCTGGCCGTCGGCTACTGCTCGTTGCAACATACCCGGACCAACGAGGACTTCATCGTCGGCGGTCGTCACCTGGGTCCGGTCGCAAGCGCGATCAGCGCGGGGGCGTCGGACATGAGCGGACGGCCGTTACTGGGACTGCCGGGGGCGGTCACGTCGACCGCGGACTCGCAATTGCCGATCCTGACTTCCGCCCAGCCTGCATGTTGCACCAGCCGATCGGGGGCCAGTACTTTTAAGAACTGCTGCCCGGATTCGTTGTGGCGTTCGTCGCCATCGTGCTGGTCAGCATGGTAACACCCAAGCCCTAGGCGGCGACCATGCGCAAATTCGACGAGTCGCAGAATTGAACTCAGGTGTCGCTGAACACGCCGCCTGGCGGCTCCAGCTGGTAATGACGAATCATGCGCCGCAGCCGCGGCCGCGACACCCCCAGGATTTCGCAGGCCTGCCCGCGATGCCACCCGGTCGCGGCCAGGACCTTGGCCACGTGAAGCTTTTCCATGTCCTCGAGACTGCCCAGGCCCGTCTCGACGGTGCTCGCGCGGGGGGCGGCGGACACCGCGCCGCAACGTTGCTGCAGCTCAAGCGGCAGCAGGTCGACAGTGAGCGTATTGCCCGAGGACAGGGCGACCGCCTTCAACAACACGTTTTCCAGCTCACGCACGTTGCCCGGCCATTGGTAGGCCGCGAAACACGCCAGGACCGCGGCCTCGATGCGGTTGACGTTACTGCGCAGGTCGGCATTGATGCGGGCCAGCAGGGTGTGCACCAGCGGGTCCAGGTCTTCGGGACGCCGGCGCAGCGGCGGCAATTCCAGATTCACGACCTGCAGGCGGTAAAAGAGGTCTTCGCGAAACTCGCCTTGCGCGGCCCGTTCGGCGAGGTCGACGTTGGTCGCGGCGATAGTACGCGCATTGCTGCGAATAGAGGTCTTGGCTCCCAGGGGCGTGAATTCCTTGTATTGCAGGACGCGTAGCAGTTTCGCCTGCATCTTAGGCGACATTTCACCGATTTCATCGAGAAAGATCGTGCCTTGTTCGGCTAGTGCAAACTTGCCGAGCTGGCGTTGCACCGCGCCGGTAAAGGCTCCTTTGACGTGGCCGAACATATCCGACTCAAGCAAGGTCTCGACCACGGCCGCACAATTGACCACCACAAACGGCCCGTCAGGATTCTCGCCCGCGTCGTGGATAGCCCGCGCGACGAGTTCCTTGCCGGTACCGCTCTCGCCGGTGATCAGTACCGTGGTATTGCTGCGTGCCACCAAGCCGATGGTCTTGAACACCTCCTTCATGGCGCGGCTGTTGCCCACCATCTCGAAGCGCCCGCTATTCGCGCGCTTGGCGGGAATGGTCGTCGCCGACGGCGCAACATCGAGCAACCGGTTCACGACGGCGTCCAACTCGTCGATATCGACCGGCTTGTGAATATACTCTTCCGCGCCACGCTGCATCGCCTGGATGGTCGTTTCCATGTCGTGGAAGGCGGTGATCATGATTACGTGCGGATCGGGCCGCAGGGCCTTGAACTCGGGCAGCACCTCCAGTCCGGAACGACCCGGCATGCGGATATCGAGGATCACCAGGTCCGGCAACCATGCACGGGCCCTGGTCAGGCCCTGGTCGGCGTCGGTTGCGACGGATGTGTCGTAACCCTGGGCGCGCAGATGCAGTTCAAGCGACCGTGCACTGGCCTGGTCGTCGTCAACCACAAGCACTCGCCTCACTCAATACCCCCACTCACGTCTGCTTTCGCCACGCCTTCCTCAGCCTCCACATCCGCCTCTTCCATGATCGGCACTACCGGCAAACTTAGCACCGCACAGGTACCGGTTGGCTGATTTGCCTCAAGGCCGACCGTGCCGTGGTGCAAATCCGCGATCTGCTTCACGATCGCCAATCCCAACCCGGTGCCCTTGGTACGGGTGGTGAAGAAGGGCTCGAACAGGCGCCCGCGGGCGAGGGGGTCGATGCCCTCGCCGTTGTCGCAGACACGAAAGCAGATGCGCGTTCCGGCCGCACCGATGTCGATGCCTGCCGTCATCCACACCCGGCGTTCATGCGCCGGTCGCACCGCCGCCGCCTGGAGTGCGTTGACCAGGAGATTGGAAAGCAGTTGTCGCAGTTTACTGGCGTCCCCGGGAAACGCCGGCAGCCCAGGTTCGCACTCCGTCCTGACCGCAACACGGTATTCCTGAATGCGGCGGCGCACGATGCCGGTGACCCCGTCCAGCAGCTTGTCGGCCACGAGCCAACCGGTTTGCAGTTTGCTGGGGCGTGCATAAGTAAGCATATCGGCGATGATATCCTCCATGTACCGGACCTGCTCCTGCCCGATCTGCGCCAGTTCGACCTCTTCGGCATGTTGTGCGCGCTTCGCCAGCACCTGCACCGCCATCTTGACCGACGACAGCGGATTGCGCAGGTCATGTGCCAGCATGGTGGCCACCCGGCCCATTTCCGCCAGTGTCTGGGCACGCGCCAGTTCCTTGCGGCGGGCGTCCACTTCGGCTTCGAGGCGCTTGCGTTCGGTGATGTCCTCTTTGACCGCCAGTAGGTGGGTAATCCTGCCGTCGATATCATGTAATCCGGTGACGACAGCGGCCTCCCAGTAGAGAGAACCGTCCTTGCGGCGATTGTGAAAGGTGCCGCGCCACTCCCCGCCCGAGGTCACGGCGCGCCAAAGTTCGCGATAATCGTGCCACGGCGTTTCACCGGACTTGAGGATGCGGGGGTTGCGCCCCTGGACCTCATCAAAAGCATAACCCGTTACCGAAGTGAATTTCGGATTGACGTATTCAATCGCGCCGTCGCAATCGGTGATCACCACGATCGCCGGACTTTGCTCGACCGCCAGCGACAGTTTGCGCACCTGTTGCTCGACATCGCGTCGTTCCGTGACGTCTTCGCCGATGGCGGTGAGCCCGGTCACCTGCCCGTGAGCATCGCGCAACAGGGTGTTGTTCCATGCGATCAGGTGACGCTTGCCCTCGCGCGTGAGGACGTGACCCTCGAACTCGCGCGGCAGCTCGCCGGTACGACCCAGGTGCTGCACTACCGCGCGCACCTCCGCCTGCTGGTCTTCGGGCACGAAGCGTTCCACCCAATCGCTGCCGACCACTTCATCGCGTTGCCAGCCGGTCAGTTCGAGCAGGTAGCGGTTACAGAAGGTCAGCCGCCCTTCGTTGTCGACCATCAACGCCACCAGACCGATCTCCTCCAGCGTACGGCGGAAGCGTTGTTCGTAACCACGTTGCGCCTCCGCCGCGCGGCGGTGGACCTGGGCGCTGGCCAGCATGAAGGCCAGGACCGACATCATCAGCGTCAGACCGACGTACAGGGCGCCGTGGCGCTGCAGGAAATCCCCCGACCCTGACGACAAGGACGCCATCGGCAGGTGAGAAACCACCTTCCATGCCTCGCCGCGCACCTGCGGTACGGCGCCCGGGCGCAGTGACCTCGCGGCTTCCGCCGCCGGCCAGACGGTGGCGTAGGTGAACAGCCCGCTGGCGTCGCCGAACTGGCCCTCGTCGTTTTGATCGATCAGCAACCAGGGTCCGGGAAAGCGGCGCGCAAAGGTATCCCTGCGGCCGAGCATGAAACCCCAGGCCTCGGCGGGGCGTGGGCTGTGCAGCCAATACCCGTCGCCGTTGACCAGCTGGATGCGGTCCGCCGCCTGCTCCGCGGCACGCACGAAGTTGTCCAGCAGGCGCGCGCCGAGGTAGTTCAGCACCACCAGACCACGGCGCTTGCCCTGGATGTCGAAGACCGGTGTCGAAAACCGCAACATGGGTTGGTACGGACGCTGAATCTCGCCGTCTTCGACGTTCAGGTCGAGCGGCGAGAGATAGACCTGACCCGGCCGCAGACTCAGGGTCTGGCCGACATAATAGCGCGACGATTTGTCCTGTAGTTTTGCAAGGTCGACCAGCACCGGCTCGCCGCCTGCATAGTTCACGCGTACGAGTTCCCGGCCGTCAGCGTCGAGAAAGCGGATCTGATCGTAAAACCCTTTCTCGCGCGCGAAAGTGATGAACAGCTCGGCGAGATAGCTCCTGCGCGCCATGGCCGCCACGGGGTCGAAGCTGAGGCTTTCCATGTGACGGGCGAGAAACATCAGATCGGTCGCAACGCCGGCGATATCGCTGACCAGAGCGCGCCGCGCCAGCTCGACGTTGAGCGATTCGCTGGCCTCGCGACGCGTCCGCTCGGCGCGGTAGTCGGAGTAGTAGTGCGCCGCGAAGACACCTGTCAGCAGCAACAGCAGCGCGAGCAGAACACCGGTGAAGGTACGGGCCAGTCCAACCGGACCGGTCGGCGCCGCCGGCGTTGCGGTCACGGCACCTCGCGATCGATCACCAGGTCGACGTTGACGCCTTGAGCGACGCTGACAACGGCCGCGTCGCTCTGCAGGTCGCCGCTTTGCGCGATGGGCTGGCCGCTCAAGGCGACGCGCGCGCCCACCTGCACTTCGCTGAATCCCGACAGCTTCATTTGCGGCATCATGGCCATGCTGTCGTCGAGCGTCACCTGCATCGGCAGATCGGCCACCTTCACCCGCGCCGCCGCCAGCGGCATGGGCGGACCGCTCACGGCACGCGCGAAAATGAAGACCAGATCATCGGGCTTTGCCTTGGCCGCGAGTTCCGGCGCCAGCGCGACGTTGACGTTCAGCGACGGTCCGGCGGCCGCCGGCGCGGGCGTTTCGGCCACCGGCAGCGTACCGCCCTGGCGTTCAGCCGCCTCCATCAGATTGCGCAGTTCCGTCAGCATTTGCGGCTGGTCCGCCAGCCCTTTTTCAGCGCGCTTCCAGAACGCGAGCGCGCGACTGTACTGACCCTGCTCCTCGGCAGCGTTACCCGCCAGCCATAGCGCGGTGACGTTGTCCGGCTCCTGCGCCAAGGCCTTCAGGACCAGTTCCTCGGGCTCGCCGGCAACACGGCCGCCCTGACTCATCGCCGTCGCGTCGGCCAGCATCACCAGGGCAGTCGGGTGATCGCCGATCTGCGCGCGCAGCTTTTGCAACGCTTTCACAGCGTCGGCATAGCGACCCATGGACATATAACTGCGCCCCAGCATGTACCAGCCGTCCGGATTGTTCGGTTCGGCTTCCAGCCGATCTGACAGCTTCTGCACCATTTCTTCGATGGACAGCTTCTCGGCGTTGTCGGCGCCCGCGTGTGGATTACCCCCCCCGGCCCCGGGGCCCGCAATCCGGATATGCTGCGGTGAGCCAACCTGATTGTAGATGCCGAGCGTCAACAACGGCACGAACAGCACCAACCCGAGCAGGGCCCATCGACCCCCACCGGTGCGCGTCCCGCCCACCGCTTCGTCGCTCAGGTCGGAAGCCAGGGCGAGTTCCAGTTCCTGCCGCGCCTGCTGCCATTCGGCCTCGCCCATCTCGCCGCGCGCGTGCTCGGCATCCAGTTCGCGCAGCCGGTCGCGCGCAATCGCGATATTCTGCTCACGCCGGTCGGTTCTGGACCCGTCGTCCCGCGCACCGCGCAGCAACGACGGCGCCAGCAGAACCACCCCCAAAGCGATCAGCACTGCCGCCAGGATCCAAAATAGACTCACGCCTGATCTCCTTTTTCGTGCAGCAGCGATGCGGCCTTTTGCAGCTTTTCGTCGCTGACGGATCGGGTATCGCCGGCCTGATTGACGCGTCGCCGGCGGATCACGCGCAGCAACAGAAAGCCCCCGAACGCGAACAGCAGGAAAGGACCTGCCCACAAGACCAGGGTGCCCGCATTCAGGGGCGGCCGGTACAGCACGAAGTTGCCGTATCGCTCGACCATGTACGTGAGAATTTCATCGTCCTGCTTGCCGGCGGCAATCAGTTCGTAGGTCTTGCGCCGCAGGTCGGCAGCCAGTTCGGCGTTCGAGTCCGCGATGTTTTGATTCTGGCAGACCGTACAGCGCAATTCCTCGATCAGGCGCTTGTAGCGCGTTTCCTGCTCGGGGCTCTCGAACTGTCGAATATCGACCGCGGCCATCGCCGGCCCGACCAAACTCAGGATTAATAACAACCGGAAAAACCTCATCTCAAGCGTCACCCTCAAGGCGTTGGATTAAGGGACGCAGTTGCTCATCCCACAAAGTCGGCGTGATCGACCCGACATGCTTGAAACGGATGATGCCCTGTTTGTCGATCACGAACGACTCGGGCGCACCGTAGACACCCAGATCGACCGCAGCGCTGCTTTCGGGATCGACGGCAATCGCCGTATAGGGATTGCCGGCGCGTCGCAGCATGCCCTGCGCCTCTGAGGTCTCATCGCGCCAGTTCAGACCGACAATGGTTAGCCCCTCGCGTTTGGCGAGCTGTTCGAGATAGCCGTGCTCGCGCCAGCACTCCGGACACCAGGAACCCCACACGTTCAGTACCCACACCTGGCCCAGGAACTGCTCCGGACTGACCGTCTTCGACGGGTCCAGCAGTTCGGGTAGCGCGAAGGCCGGTATCGGCTTGTCGATCAGCGGCGAGGGTATCTTGCGGGCGAAGCCCGGATCCCGCTGCGCCATGAAGATACCGCCGGCCAGCAATGCGGCGACAACCAGAAACCCGATGAAGACACCCCAGCGCTTCATTATGCGGCTCCCGTGGCGACGCCGTCGGTGACGCGCGCGGCCTGCTTGGACTGCAGTCGATAGCGGCGGTCGCTGGCGCTGAAGATGCCGCCGACCCCCATGAAGATGCAACCCAGCCAGATCCAGCGCAGGAAGGGTTTATGGTAGATGCGCAAGGCCCAGGCACCGCTGTCACCCAGCGGTTCACCAAGCGCGACGAACAAGTCGCGCGTCAGGCCGGCATCGATACCGGCCTCGGTCATCGGCATGGTCTGGGCGAAATAGATGCGTTTCTCGGGCCACAGATCGGCGACCTCGACGCCATTCAGGGTCACGCTTACGTGCCCGCGACTCGCCCGGTAGTTGGGTCCTTCGTGGTCATTGACGCCGTGAAAGGTGAACACATGGCCCGCCAACTCGTAGCTCTCGCCCGGGGCCAGCTTGATATCCTTTTCGACGTTGTAGAGTGACACCAGGGTGACGCCGACGGTGAAGACCGCCACGCCCAGGTGGCCCAGCACCATACCCCAGTAACCTCGCGGTATACCGGCCAGCTTGCGAACGCTGGACAATCGCTCCTGGACTCCTTTCAGGGTCACTAGCACCACCCAGAAGGCCAGCGTCATTCCCAACGCCGCCTGCCACTTGAAGCTCGGCATGAACAGGTATGGGAAAGCGACGCCCGCCGCTACCGCCACCACCGCCGGGAGACTCAGATAGCGCAAGAGACGCGCCGCCGTGTCACCCTTCCAGCGTGCCGTCATGCCGAAGCCGATCATGACGACCAGCGGCACCGCGAAAATCACGAACATGAAGTTGAACCAGGGAAACCCGACCGACAGTTTGCCGATCTGCAGGCTCGGAATCATCATGTTGAGAAAGTCCACGAACAACGGCGCCAACGTCCCGAGCAGCACCATGGCCGCGATGACGACCAGTAGCAGATTGTTGGTCAGCAGGCCGAATTCGCGCGACAGGTAACCGAATTTGACATCGCTCTTCACGTCGGCGGCCCGCAGGCTGTACAGCAGCAGCGACCCGCCCACGACCAGCACCAGAAAAATCAAAATGAACAGACCGCGCTCCGGATCGGAGGCGAAGGAATGCACCGAGGTCAGTACACCCGAACGCACCAGGAAGGTTCCGAGCAGGCTGAGCGAAAAACTAAAAATCGCCAGCAGGACCGTCCACGCCTTGAAGGCACCGCGTTTCTCGGTCACCGCCAGCGAATGCATCAACGCCGTGCCCACCAGCCAGGGCATGAAGGAAGCGTTCTCGACCGGATCCCAGAACCACCAGCCGCCCCAGCCGAGTTCGTAGTAGGCCCACCAGGAGCCCAGTGCGATACCGAGCGTCAGGAACAGCCACGCGACCTGCGTCCAGGGCCGCGACCAGCGCGCCCAGGCCGCGTCCAACCGGCCGCCGAGCATCGCCGCGATCGCAAAGGCGAAGGGCACGGCAAAGCCGACGTATCCCATATAGAGCATGGGCGGATGTATCGCGAGCCCGAAGTCCTGCAGCAGGGGGTTCAAATCACGGCCTTCGGCCGCCGCCGGCACCATGCGCTCGAAGGGGTTGGAAGTGAAGATCATGAACAGCAGAAACCCGATGCTGATCAGGCCCAGCACGCCGATGACCCGCGCTGCCATATCGCGCGGCAACCGGTCGGCCACCAGGGTGACCGCACCGGTCCACAGACTGAGTATCAACACCCACAGGAGCAGCGAGCCTTCGTGCGCGCCCCACACGCCCGATATCTGGTAGATAGTGGGCAGCTTGGTGTTGGAATGCTGAGCGGCGTAGAGCACCGAGAAGTCGTCGGTGAGAAAGACAGCGGTCAGGCAGCCGTAAGCCACGAGCAGGAACAGCAACTGCACACGCGCCGCCGGTTTGGCCACCGCCATCCACGTTAAATTGCCGTTTTGCGCACCCACCAGCGGGAAAAAGGCCTGCACCATCGCTATGGCCAGCGCCAGGATCATCGCAATCTGTCCGAGTTCGGGAATCATTTATACATCTCCACTGAACTTTGAGGTACGGCTGGAAGGCCCGAGCGACGGGGATTACAGCCTTCGTCCATCATTCTTTACGGTCTCGCCGACGGCGCAACGCTGCACGCAACGTCATTCCGACGCTTGGCGATGGCGGTGCACCCGCTTCGTTCCGCATGCGCCGGGGCAACCATCGACATCGCGCTCGAGGCACCACGGCGGGTCCGTTCAGTGCCACCTGGACCGTAAAGAAACGGCCATCAGCGACATGGGCGCCGTGATAGGCCGGCTAGCAAGGTTTCACAGCCTGTATGTGCGGTCCGGCGCATACGCGTGCCATGGCTAAGAATGGCATGTGACGATCGAATAACTGCAGCCGCGGCGGGCTAATCGACAGAGCCCGTCCGCGCCCGACTATTCGGCCGATTTCGCCTGTGCGGTCTTGACGGCCGCCGCAACTTCCGGCGGCATGTAGTTCTCGTCGTGCTTGGCCAATACCTCGTCGGCCACAAAGACGCCCGCTTCGTTCAACCGCCCCATCGCCACGATGCCCTGCCCCTCACGGAACAGATCCGGCAGTATGCCTTCGTAGTTGACCTTGACCGACTTGTCGTAATCGGTGAGTTCGAACTGCACCACGATGCCGTCGCCGGGGCGGTTGACGCTGCCGTCGACCACCATGCCACCCAAGCGGAACGGTGCGTTGTCGGGCGCCTTGCCCGCCGCCACTTCGGCAGGCGAAAAGAAAAACATCAGGTTCTCGTTGAACGCCTTGAGGGCGAAGGCGACAGCCACGCCCACACCGGCGATCATCAGGACGATAAGGGTCAGTCGCTTTTTACGTTTCGGGGTCATTGATTACCTGCCTGTTCGCGTTTGATACGTCGAATAATGCGCGCGATCTGGTCACGATGCCGATGCCGGGCCATCACCACGGTAGCAATGAAGGCTACCGCTGCGATGCCGTATGACGTCCACACGTAGAACGCGTAGCCGCCCATGGCGAAAAAATCCTTCATACGCCCTCCACCAGCTGCCTTACCCACTTGCTGTCCCGTTCGCGGGCCAAAAGTTCCCCTCGCGCACGCATCATGAGGGTGTTGGCATAAAAAAGTTTGAACGCGAGCGCCATTACCAGCAGCGGAACCAGCATGTCAGGGTGCATCGAGGGTTTATCAAACTTGGTGATCGTCGCCGGCTGGTGCAGTGTATTCCACCACTCGACGGAAAAATGAATGATCGGAATATTGACAACGCCCACCAGCGCCAGTATCGAAACCGCGCGCGCTGCGGTGCGGCGATCCTCGATCGCGCCGTAGAGTGATATCACACCCAGATAGAGAAACAACAGAATCAACTCCGAGGTGAGACGCGCATCCCATACCCACCAGGCACCCCACATGGGTTTACCCCACAGCGAACCGGTGACCAGCGCCAGAAAGGTGAACATCGCCCCGATCGGGGCCGAGCTGACCAGGACGATCTCCGCCAGCTTGATCCGCCACACCAGCGCGATCAGGCCGCACGCCGCCATGACCACATAAATGAACATGGAATTCCAGGCCGCCGGCACATGCACATAGATGATGCGGAAGCTCTCGCCCTGCTGATAGTCGGCCGGAGCCGCGATCAGGCCGCCGTACAGGCCCCACGCCAGCAGCCCGGCGAAAACCGCCCACATCCAGGGCAACAACACACCGCTGATGCGATAGAAGGCCGGCGGCGACGCCAGCTTATGTATCCACTTCCACATGCTTCAACTCAAACTCAATCTCAACGCGGCGGCCGTCGCGACGGGGGTCAGGGTGACGGCCAGGGCCAGAAAGGCCGCCATGATATACATCTGGGCGTCGATTGGCAGGCTCATACTCGCCGCATCGACCGCATTGGCGCCGAAAATCAGCACCGGAACATATAAAGGCAACACCAGCAGCGACAGGATCATGCCACCTTTGCGCAGTCCTACCGTCAGTGCGACACCGATGGCGCCGACCAGACTCAGCACCGGCGTACCCAACAACAGGCTCGCCACCAGGGCGCCCATGGCGTGTTCCTGCAGCCCCAGAAACAGGGCCAGCAGCGGTGCCACCAGCAACAGCGGCAATCCGGTGATCAACCAGTGCGCCGAAACCTTGGCCAACACCAGCAGCGGCACCGGATGGGCGCTCAGAACCAGTTGTTCGAGCGTCCCGTCCTCGAAATCGGGCCGAAATATGCCGTCGAGCGACAACAACGCCGCCAGCAATGCCGCAACCCACACCACGCCCGGCGCCATGTTCGCCAGCAGTTTGGGCTCGGCACCGACACCCAGGGGGAACAGGGTAACCACCAGGACGAAAAACAGCAGCGGGTTGGCCATTTCCGCACGCCGCCGAAACGCGACCGTGAGGTCGCGCCGCACCAACGCGGCAAAGGCGCGCGACCAGCTCAAGGCCTCAGGCCGAGAGATCGAGCCGGCGTACACCGGCGCTTCCGAGATCGACGTCATGGTGAGATGTCACGACAAGTATGCCGCCTTCGTTGATATGTTCCGCCATCAAGTCTTCGACCAGTTTCACTCCGTGACGATCCAGCGAGGTGAACGGCTCGTCGAGAATCCAGATACTCGCTTTACTGACCAACAAACGGGCCAACGCCAGGCGCCGGCGCTGCCCGGCTGAAAACTTGTTGGCCGTCACGTCCTCGAATCCGCCCAGGCGCACCCGCTTCAGGGCGTCGGCCACGCTCATGCGCCCGGGATGTCCCAGCGCGTCTGCCACGCGAAGATTTTCTTCCGCGGTGAGCTCGCGCTTGATGCCGTCCATATGGCCGACGTAGGACATGTGGGTATGGTAATCGGACCCCAGCGCGAAAATGCACTCGCCGTCAAAAAGGATATCGCCGGCGTCCGGTCGCCGGATACCGCAAATCATGCGCAGCAGCGTGGTCTTTCCGGTCCCGTTGCGTCCTTCAACGACCAACGCCTCGCCCGCTTCGACGGCGAAATCGAGCGCTTTGAACAAAACGCGGTCGTCCCGGGAACACTCCAAGTCCTGGCCCAGCAGGGTCATGGGAAACAGCTTCTCCTCGTACGGCGGCCGGGGAGGGAACCGGGCACCTTATCATTGTAATGTGCATTACTGACGCAAAAACCGGCCGTACGCCTTGATACCTGTCAACCGGCGCCGGGTTACACCCCCTTACCGTCGTCATGTCCCCGGGTGGCAAATCGGCAGATCCGGTCATTCAGGCAAAATCGCCGGGCGACGATTTTAGCGAAATTTCCCGCAACGCGGCGACCTTCTTGAATTCGGGAACAAAAACGGCCGACTCCCCGGGGGAGGGAAAGCCGGCCAAAGCTCCATACGGAAGGGTGAATCAGTCGTCGCCGTTGATGTAGTTTTTGTGGCACTCAACACAGCCGATGGGCGTACCGCGGGCCACCGTTATGCGATCATCGCTATTGCGGCATAGCGTGCCTCGCTCCTTGCACTCGAACGTGCGATCGTTGAAGGTTCGCGACAGTACCGTGCCCTTGCCGTCGGGGCCGTGGCACGCCTTGCACACGGCGGCGCCCTGCTCTTTCTGCAACTCTTTGTGACTGTTGTTCCATCTGCGTTCTCCAACCGGATGCATGCCATGCGGGCCGTCAAGCGTCAGGCCCAACGTCCCGGTGTGGCAGGCGGCGCACTCGCCGATGCTGCCCGTGTGTCCTTGCAATTGATCGGAGGTCACGTTGTCGTTTGCAAACGGGTTGCTGTTCGGCCATTCGGCGTGCGTCGCGCCATGACAGCCCTCGCAAAACACGCCGCCGTGGCCGGTGCTGACCCGGTACAGCTTGGGATTGCGCGCGGCGGTATCGCCAACAGTGCCGGCCCCGGGGTTGCTGAAGCCATTGAAGCCGTCCGGAATCGAATTCTCGGCAAAACGGGTATTCACCGGCACGATCGGGGTCGCTTTGGGGTCGTCGTTACGATAGGCCCGACGCAGACGTATGCCATCGGTATTGCCGGCGGTATCGACATTGTTGACGATGACCTGCTCCGGGTTGACGCCGTCGTCGTTCAGGGTCAGGGCGTTGTCGAGCGCGTCACCCGTGTGGCAGGAGCCGCAGCCGGGTTCGTTCGCCCAGGGCACCCGCGGCTGACCCGATCCGGGTTCGTAGAAATTCCCCTGCCCCAGCTTGAAATTACCGGGCTGATCGGGGGATACCTCCGCCGAGAAATCGGCACCGACCTGTTTCATGTCACCATGGCAGTCGTTGCACAGCATGTCGGCATTGAACATGGCCCCGCGCAGGCACTGCACTTTCTCGCCGGGGTGGCACTGGTAACAGGTCTGTTCCATCACCTGGATCCGCTCGGGCTGGTTGGTGATCGAACCGTCCGCCGCCTGAATCGGCGCGGGCATATCGGGGAACAGATCGGTGAATTGGCCGTGATGGCTGTGCATCACGTTCGAATTGCTCTTGTGTGCCACCTGGTTACGGCCGTTCGCGATGGTACCCGGCTCGCCCGCCAAGGGTCCCAGCTGCGCCAGATCGAGCGCCGGGGTGTAGTGACAGACCTGACAGACCACGGGCTTGTTCTGCACCAGCGCCTGGTTGGTTAGACAACTGGTATCGCCGTTGCCATCGTTGGCGTTGATGTCACATGGATCGGGGCTATTGTCCGTGCCGACATATCCGGCGCCGTGCTTCAGATCGTGCAGCCGCAGCACGTTGATATCGGTGGCGTACTCGACGCTGACATCGACCGGGAGGGTGTTGCTTTCCGGGTCGTCCATCTGGCTGGCGACCGGCAGCCCGGCGCCCTTCAACGTGTCCGTCGGTTCCGACGTGCGGCTGTCGGTGAACTCGTCGGGCGCCGCATGGCAGTTCTTGCAGCTGGCCTCACCCGAAATCGGCAGCACCGTCTGCACAGTTGCGAGCGGCGTTCCGCCGTGGGTTCGCGCCTGAACGCTGACCAGCGGGTAGGCGTTTTCGCGGCCGAAATCGTCGTACGCCGCGAATGGAATACCGGCACCCTCGAACCAGTCGACATCGTTGGCGACATAACCGAACGGAAAATTGACGAAAAACGGCTTGTCTTCGAGGTACTCATGCACCAACTGGGCGTCATTGGCTGCGTGGGGTCCATTGACACCCGGCATATTCTGTTGGACCGCCGACAGGAACTCGTCCTTGCTGTTGACCAGACCGTCCGGGCCGATGTACAGGTCTTCGACGTTGGGCACCGGCAGGCCCCTGCCTGCCGTGACATTGAACGGCGGGCCGGCAAGCGGCGTGATGGTCTGCGTCGCATCGAACGGATTGAAGGCCGGATAGAAGGCGTCATACGCCCCACCCGGGATCGGGTCGTCCCAGAAGTTGGTCTTGTAGGTATCACCATTCGCCGTCAGGCCGGTAAAGGCATCGGCCCTGGTCAGGATCGGGTCATTCGGGTTCGAGGCGGCCGCGTAGAAGACTTCGACCATGTCGGGACCGAGCAGTTTGGGCTCGTTTCCTTTTTCGATGACCTGCGCCAACAGCACCTGGAACGGCGGCAGAATGCTGGAAATGCGGGTATCCAGGTCGCCGCAATGCATGCCCAGGTCGTTGATCGCCACGATCTGATGACCGGCGTTGCCGGTACCGGCGGCCGGGTTATTGGAATTGTCCGCATTCGGAGCGGCCGGTTCCGCCACCGCCATGGCTTGGCAGTCGATGCTGCCGACGCCATTCGTGTTGCCCTGGCCGCAACCCTGAGCGGTCGAGTTGATGGACACATCGCCGTTACGGCTGGTATCGCCGCCCGTGCCGCCGTTGGTATCGCCGCCCGTGCCGCCGCTGGTATCGCCGCCCGTGCCGCCGCTGGTATCGCCGCCCGTGCCGCCGTTGGTATCGCCGCCCGTGCCGCCGCCGGTATCACCGCCCATGCCGCCGCTATCGCAATTTTGCGGTGCCCCCGCCACCTCGCGCTGATTTTCAACGCCGCCCGCCACCAGGCTGACTTTGCAAGGCACGGTGCCAAGTTCTTCCACCCTGGTTTCGATTTCCCATCGGTAGTCGTCTTCGCGACGCACCTTCCGGGTCGCGATCAGTTCGCCGCCGCTGCGAATCTCAACGGTGACGCGCTTTCCGTGGGACGGAGCAACCCGGCCCTCGGCCTTGATCGTGAGCCGACCACCCTTGTCGCGCCACCGCAGTTCTTTGATTTCGACGTAGGTCTTCGAACCTTCTTCGTCAGCCGCTGCAGGGACCGCTACGGTCATTGTTATCACAAACAACGTCAGCCAGACGGCCGCCCAGTTGGTTGAAGACATGCTGCTTACCTCATTCGCGCAAAACTTAAAGATCAGGGCCCAAGCCCGACTTCGCATAAGTAAACTTCCCAATAACCATGCGATTAATTCCCTAGTGTGTTTAGGCTTTTAACGGACGAAGTGTAGTGGGATATTATCCCACGTCAAGGGAATTAACGTGACCAATTACTCACATCGACGCGGCAGCTGCCCACTGACACGTCAAAACGTGAGCTGGTTTTGTCGCTTCCACCCGCCCGATCGAAACGCAACCCGAACACGTCGAGATGCTTCGGCCGCTCGCCGCGCCGCTTGATGCCGTGGGAAACGGAATTGAACCGAACTGTGACGCAATCTGTACCGTTGCCCGAACCCGGTTCACCACTTGCGGCGTAGCGCGGCCCCTTCCCCCCCGGGGTGGCCCCGGCCAGACTCGTTTGCTGACCCTCGAGTTGGCCTCAGGTGTTCAACGGGTCTGCCGTTACCCATGAACCAACCAAGGCCGCGAACCCAGGTTCCGCAAAACATCGGGTTCGTAACTCTGGCAATACCGAGAGCAACCCCCGCCAGACCGAACCGGCATCACTCGCAAAACTCAGTCGCGAGGTACTGAATCGATGAAAACTATCGATGAGTAATAAAGAGACGCACCGTGCATGATTTGTCGCCCTCTTTATCCGGCCCAGACGGCGTGCCAGGCGCTATAGCGCCGAATTTGACCAGGCCGTCTGTCGCGCGTCTTGCCGAGGCGTTGCAGCGCGGCGAACTCGTGCTCTACTACCAGCCCAAGATCAACATGCGCAGCGGCCAGGTCGTCGGCGTGGAGGCGCTGCTGCGTTGGCAACACCCCAACCACGGCCTGCTGCTGCCCAACGCATTTCTGCCGGAGGTAGAAGACGACGAACTGATTATCGGCATCGGCGAGCGGGTGATTCGCGACGCGCTCGAGCAAATCGTCACCTGGCACCATCAGGGCGTTCATGTCGCCGCCAGCGTCAACCTGGCACCACGTCAGTTGCAGCAGCCGCAGTTCCTCGCCATGTTGCGCGGCTGCCTCGAAGACCACCCGGACGCCAGCCCGAGTCTGCTCGAGCTCGAAATACTGGAATCCGCGGCGCTGCAGAACACCGCGCACGTGCGCAAGGTCATAGAGACCTGCCGCGACTGGGGGGTTTCGTTCTCTCTGGACGATTTCGGCACGGGCTACTCGTCACTGGCATACCTGCGCGACATACCCGCCGACACGTTGAAGATCGACCAACGCTTCGTGCGCGATCTGCTCGACGACGAAGACGACCGCAATCTGGTCGAAGGCATCGTCAGTCTGGCCAAGGTATTTCGCCGCAGCGTGGTTGCCGAGGGCGTAGAGCATCCGGAGCAGGGTTTACTGCTGATGCGCCTGGGTTGCGATATCGGCCAGGGCTTCGGCATAGCCCGCCCCATGCCAGCGGCGGCGCTGGCGGAGTGGATCGCGCACTACCAGCCGCACCCGGACTGGGCACAGTGGGCGGACGTGCCGTGGGAGATGGAAGACTTCCCGCTGTTGATGGCGCAATACGACCACTACCAGTGGACCCAAGGCATCGTGGACTACCTCGATGGCGACATCCTGGCACTGACCGGTCAGGAACTGACCGACGCCCAGCGGTGCCGCTTCGGTCAGTGGTACCACCACCAGGGACTGGCGCGGTACGGACATCTCGAGGAGTTCACCGCGCTGGACGAAATACATACGGCGGTGCACCTGCTCGCGCCCGAGGTCGTTCGCCTGTGCGATGCCGGGCAAATGGCGCAAGCCGAGGCACAGGCGCGCCAGCTGCTGGCGCTGCGGGACGACCTGCTGGAACGGCTGGCGAAACTGCAAAAAGCCGTTGCGACCCACCCGCTGCCGCGTGGCGAGATGGTGGAACGGGCGCGCCTGTCGCTCGCCCATCGAAAACCCGGTTCGACCCAGCGCAATCAAATCAGGATCCTGGTCGTGGACGACACCCCCGCCAATATCGAACTGCTGGCCAATGCCTTGTCGGAAGACTACACGGTCAAGTTCGCGACCAGTGGCGCGAAGGCGCTGGAACTCGCCGAGCGCCCCGATAAACCCGATCTCATCCTGCTGGACGTGATGATGCCGGGCATGGACGGCTACGAGGTCTGCCGCCGCCTTAAAATCAACCCCGCGACGCGCGATATTCCGGTTATCTTCATCACCGCCAAGACGGACCTGGCCGACCAGGTGCGTGGCTTCAATATCGGCGGCGTGGACTATATCTCCAAACCGTTCGAGCTGCCCGTGGTGGCCGCCCGGGTGCGTATCCACCTCAAACTCAAGCTGCGCACCGACCTGTTGGAATCGCAGGCGTCATTGGACGGACTGACCGGTATCCCCAACCGGCGCCAGCTCGACGAGATCCTGCAGATCGAGTGGCGTCGAGCGGCGCGCGATCTGTTGTCGCTGTCGTTCCTGATGCTGGATGTCGATCACTTCAAGGCCTACAACGATCATTACGGCCACGGCGCGGGCGACGAATGCCTGCGCAAAGTCTCCGACGCGATGGTGTCCGCGCAGCTGCGCCCGGGCGATTTCGTGTCCCGCTACGGCGGGGAGGAATTCGCGGTGGTGCTGCCCGGCTGCAACTCAATCGGCGCGCGCGCCCTGGGGGAGCGGTTTTGCCAACTGATCGAGGCCATGCACATCCCCCATGCGCGATCGCCTACCGCCGCTCACGTCACCGTGAGCGTCGGTTGCGCCACCTTCAAACCCGCCCATGGCGGCAGCCTCACGCAAATCCTGGCAGAGGCCGACAAGGCACTGTACCGCGCCAAACACAACGGCCGTAACCGCGTGTACTCGGTCGACGAATCCCTCAACTGAGCCGTTCTCGCGCGCTTCCTGGACGCACCGCGAACCACGTGACCCCATGGTGAATGAATTGACGCTCTTGAAACGTTATCAGGCGCTGCCGATCGGCACCCGTGTGACCTTTTGGGCAATGTTCGGCATCGCCCTGATCAGCATTGCGTTGATCAATTACATCGTCCAGCGCGAACACCGCACCTATCTCGATGAGCAAGGCGTGCAATTGCTCGAACGCGCGGACGCAGCGGGGGCGCGACTGAACGAAGAGCTTGACCAGCTGGCGCGAGCCACGCGGTTTCTGGCGCGCACGCCGCCGCCGCTCGGTTCCTCGCCGCGCTTCGGCTCGCGACGCCC
>CBDUNM010000095.1:0-20031 GCA_965368585.1 uncultured Chromatiales bacterium
AAGGCAGTACAGCGATCCGCCGACGCCGTGGCTATCGGACCGGTGCTGCAGGGCCTGAACAAGCCGGTTAACGATCTCAGCCGGGGCTGTACTGTTACCGATATCGTCAACACCGTAGTGATTACCGCGATTCAGGCGCAGCAAAAAGAACAGGCGCAGGTCGCGTCCAATCTGCAGATTGCTTGAGGGAAACCGGTATATAGCCAACCAGGATCTCCGCCGAGGCCACGGGCAGCAGCATTTTACCCGAGCCATGACCAGCCAACACAGCGGCGAGTGGCAGGCGGATGAACCAGCTTGCTTGCATCGTGCGCTGCTCAATCTGTTACCGACTGCAAGAGTCTCGCGTACCAAGACCTGCTCGCGGCGATTTTCTTTTCGACACGACTTGCACCCTATAGGAACCACAAGCTGGACATATTCGTATCGCCCGAACCGGGCAAAGCGCTGTGGCACCTCGCCAAGGGAGATGTCATCACGGTAGACAAACTGTTTAATTTGAAGGTCGTCGCGGGTCAATGAGGCCTCGACACGCTGTGATTGAGGACCGTTCCTGAGCGAAAACTGACCAGACCGCCATCGCGAGAAGCCTCACCGGTTCTCCGACGCCGACCTCCGGTCGCAGACGGACACCCGAGCTAAGTCCCGAGGCAGCGCCCGGGATGGCTCATGGGCCGCTTGCCCGATGAAACTGATTTGATGCCGTACGCGGACATTCCATTTGAGAGGTTTGACTGCCCCACTGAGAGACTATCCAAAGACGGTGAATCGACCCGCGCCATGGCCGACTCACGCGCTGCACGGGCCCTTATTGATAAAAGGGTTTTATCATTTCGGCTCAACGATTTCGCGCGGACTCCGGCGATTATAACCATTAATATTATTTATTAATAAGATCTTTGAGAGGATGGAATCTTCTCGATCACCGCTGGATCTGCAATGCACGAGATGATCCGCGCAGCTCCGCAGCAGGCCTGACATGTTTGTCGCGCACTCCTTGTGCCCGACCGCTTCGCGGCAGCCTTCGGCTGTGCAAATAGGGTGTCCTGTCCTGCCGATTCGTTGATGTCGAAGTTGAATACCCGTTTCAGACACCGTGCCCAGGTCATCTGCGCACGACCGTTCGGCCGGCGTAGGCTCGTCCGAATCTCCCCGTGCGAGGGGCTTGCCTCCCCTGCCCCGCTTGGGCCAATACTCAGCGAGGCGAATGGTACGCATAGGATGAGGTAAACTGAAAACTTCGAGAGAGAAACGGAGCCCGATTTCGGGATGGATTTCAAGATACTGGGTCAACTTTACTCCCGAGACAATAGCCATCCGACCTCGGATATCGGTCAGCGTGCACCATGGACGCGAGCGACACGGACATCCGGCTGCTCGCGTATCGTGTTTCTTGTTTTACTGTGGCTCGTGCCTCCGGTCGGCGTTACCGTCGATCACATTGAGCCAAGAACATCTGGGCAGCCACTGACTCAACTATCGGGTCAGTATCTGGGTCGTTCGCTGGAGGTGCTCTCCGATCCACAGGGCGAGCTCCAATTTGCCGATGTGCTGCAGCGCACTGATGGTCTTTTCTGGTTCCGCGGTGAAGATCCCATTGTCAACATCGGTTTCAGTGAAACACCACATTGGTTTCACATCGCAATCGCCAACGATCTCGCGGTCGCGAAGAACTATCTGTTAGAAATCGGCTACCCGCTGCTCGATCACATCGACGTCTATGTATTACCGCGCGGCGAACCGGCAACGACAGCTCAGCATATGCGAACCGGCGACAACTTTCCTTTTACGGATCGGCTGATTAGACACCCCCACTTCGTCTTTCCGCTGACATTTGCCCCTGGTGCAATCACCGATATCTACGTGCGCATCCAGACGACCTCGTCGCTACAAGTCCCGCTGTCACTATGGCGATATACCGAATTTTTCGAAAGGGATCTATTACAACTGGTGATGTTCGGGTTGTTCATCGGTTGTATAGCCGCCCTTATACTCTACAACTTTTTACTATATTTTGGCGTACGCGATATCGCCTATCTCTACTATGCGGCGGGGCTGACTGCGTATTCTTTGGTCATTGCCGTATTGACCGGCCTCGCCTACCAGTATCTGTGGCCAAGCGCAGTCTGGTGGCATGACAAGAGCTTGGTCGTCTTAAGTGGAATTTCCGTCGCGTTCTTCGCGCAGTTCATCAAGGAGTTTCTGGATTTAAGACGACGCTACTCGCGAATCGCACGCTTATTCGATCTTTACACCGTCGTCTGCTTGGGTTGCGCACTAGCCGTCACGGTACTGCCGTACAACATGATGATCAAGGTCGTAGCAGTATTCGTTGCACTCGTACCGATGTCCGGCTATTTCGCTAGTATACAACTTTGGCGGCAAGGCATTAAGAGCGCGCGCTTGTTCGTTATCGCTTGGACATTGTTCGTATTTGGCGCCATGGTGTTCGTCTTTAGCAAGTACGGTCTGTTTCCGCGCGATTTCACGACCGAAAATGCCATGTACATCGGGTCCGTAGTCGTAGTGATACTTTTATCGCTGGCTCTGGCAGATCGTATCAATGCGGAGCGACAGGAAAAGGTCACCGCACAGCAACAGGCGATCACAAACCTACAGAGATACCGATATTTATATGCAACTTCGCTTGAAGGCCTGTTCAGTGCCTCACTGGACGGCAAGGTGTTGTCGGGCAATCCAGCTCTGGCTCGCTTGTTCGGAGCGCAAACACTGGATGAACTCACGAGCAAGCGACCGCAGCTTCGGCAACTGTTTACCAACGGGGATCTTGCCTGGAGTAGCTTGCGCGAACTGCTCGAAAACCAGGGACATGTACGCGGTCACGAAGTCCAGGGGCGACGCCTCGATGGCGATACGATTTGGATTGCCGTGTTCGCTCGGTTGCGGCACGTCGTGACGGACGACGTAATAGAGGGTTCGCTAATTGATATCACCGAGCGCAAGGAAAGCGAAGGGCGCCTTAGCTATCTGGCCATTCATGACGCGCTGACCGGCTTGGTGAATCGCCTCGAATTTGAGCGACGACTGTCCGATGCGCTAGGCCGTAGTCGGTCGAAACAACTTGTTCACGCAACCTTATTTATCGACCTCGACCAATTCAAGGTAGTCAATGACACCTGTGGCCACGTGGCCGGTGATGAGTTACTGAGGCAGATTGCACTGTTACTGCGCAAACACGTACGCCAGCGCGACTCCCTCGCCCGCCTCGGCGGCGATGAATTTGGCATTCTGCTCGAAGACTGCTCGCCAGAAAAGGCCGCGGAGATCGCGGACCGACTGCTCCTCGATGTGAACGAATTTCGCTTTGTATGGAAAGACCGGACATTCGATCTTGGCGCAAGCATTGGAATTGTGGCCGTCACGCCCGAATCCGAGTCGGTCGAAGAGATACTGAGCCTAGCGGACACCGCCTGCTACGCGGCGAAAGACGCTGGACGCAATCAAGTGGTCATCTATAGCGAGAAGGAAGGCGAATTGCAGCAGCGGAAAAGCGAAATGGAAATGGTATCGATCGTTCGCGAAGCGATCGAGCATGACAATTTGACGTTGCTGTATCAGCCTATCAAACGGATCTCCGCCGACATCGGCGGCGGCGAACATTACGAAGTGCTGGTGCGTATGCGAGGCCCTACCGGTCTAGTACGCCCCGGCGCCTTTCTTCCCGCTGCGGAACGTTACAACTTGATGCCGCGATTGGACCGATGGGTCGTCGACGCCGCTTTGACGTGGCTGGGAAAATCAAATCTCATGCGGCAGATCCAGCTTCTCAGCATAAATCTCAGCGGACGCACCATAAGCGATCCTGATTTTCTCGAATTTGTCGAGACCGCCTTGGTGCGACATGCCGTGCGACCGGAACAAGTGTGTTTCGAGATCACAGAAAGCATGGCTATAGCGAATCTGCGCAGTACATTGGCCTTGATGGAGCGACTGCAACGCAAAGGCATACGCTTCAGCTTGGACGACTTCGGCAGTGGATTTTCTTCTTATAGTTACCTTAAACAGCTGCCGATCGACTTCGTAAAAATCGATGGTAGCTTTATCCGCGGCATCGCCACTGACGCCATCGATCGCGCGATGGTGGAGTCGATGTCGGACGTCGCCCATGCAATGGATATTCGGGTCATCGCGGAGTTCGTGGAATCGGCGGAGATCGTAACAGAACTCCGGAAACTAAACGTCGATTTTGGCCAGGGCTACTATTTCGGCAGGCCGGCGCTGATGCCCGAAGTATTAGCAGAGGCCTTGTCACGTTAAGTAGAATGTCTCAGCCTGCAATGCGCCGTGTCAGGTTTGGCGCACGTACGGTTCCGTGGACACCTCGGGTAAGCAATCACCCGAGGTGTCTCGGCCATATTGACCCAGCCGACCTCAAACTTTACCGCCGGCAAGCGCATTGCTGCAAATTCGAGACTCACAAGATTGCGCTAGTCGTCGTCCTGAATAATCAGGTCAATGATAGGCGACAGCGCGGCTGCATCGGCGATCAGTACGTCGATGCGGATGGCCGCGGAGCAGTTGTTGTCCGTCGTCTGCTCGTCTGCGACCTTGTCTACGCACGCCATGATCCAAAATGACCCGGCCGCAGCGGGTGCCTGTACCGCTGTCATGATGCTATCCGTGCCGCTCGACGACAGTTCGCTGACCTCGCTGCTACCCAGCAGCTCGTCGGTGGGTGTTACGTCCGGTTCTTGCGAACCAAAAAACCGCAGGGTTGTCGCCGGGGAGAATGCGTCTCCGTCGTTTGTGACCTGCGTGGTTAAGCCGAAGGGCTGCCCGGCGAGTCTCTCGCTGTCGTCTACGCGCGGCGTTGCAATAACCAGATCCGGTGCGAGTCGCGCGACCGAGACGTAGTCGACCTGCAACTGGTAGCTAGCGTTCGCAGCGGCCGAACCGGCCGGCTGCAACGCTGGATTGTAGCCTCGTGGGAAGGCGGCGTCCGGGCCCCAGAGATTGAGCCGGACTTCCATATCGCTATCGGTGATCGAAGCGTTGACTTGACGCACCCGTGTTCCATCGACCAGCCAGTGCGTCTCATTTTGGAACCAGCGGATCTCGTATTCATGCCATGCGTCGAGCCGCAGTCCGGGTACGTCCAGGTTGGCGAAATCACCCGCTTGGCCAAAGCTGCCGTCGTCGTAGATGTTGGTAAACACCGTTTGGTTGCCGAAGTCGTTGCTCAGCAGTTCGAAATCGATCTCGTCGCGAACCGCCCCGTTCAGCCGGTATAGAAAAAATCCACCAACCAGGCCGCCTTGAGGGGTGCCTGCATAGCGCATGCGGGCCTTTACCGAGAGACCCGAGCCAACCGGGAACGATTGGCGGGTCTGCACCTCTTGTCCCCACAAGGAATCACCCGGCACCAATGCACTTGCGTTGTAGGTATCGAGTTGCAGCGTCAGAATGCCGCCGGAAACCACGGGCCGTAGATTTTTGCCCGCGTAGACCGGTGGCTTGATCTGGGTGCGGCCATAGTAGGTGCCGGGTCCTACTGGCAAACGCCACACGCTTTCGTTGACGGTCGCCGCATTGAAATCGTCGCTAAACAGCAGCTTCGCTTGAGCCGTCGTCATGATGCCCAACAGGATCGCAATGACGTTAGTGAGATACTTTGGCGTCCCCACGGCTGTTCAAGCCGCCGCTGACACGGTCATAGTGCGACAGCGAGCTGTCTGCGCGAGCACCAGACTGCCGATGTCGGCGATCAGTAGTATCGTGCCCGTCAGTTGACCGATCAAGGTCACCAACAGTACGACTATCGGAAACACCAGCAAGAGCAAAAAGGTCCGTACACGCGCTCTACGACTTGGGCTTATCGCGTTACGCCATTTGCGCAGTATGAGGTCTCCCATTCAGGCGACGCCGTTGACGTAGCCGACCAGGAGTAACGTGTTAATTTTCCCCATAACCACAGCATACACCGAAGCGTCACCGCTTACCCTATTCATGGCTTAACATCACCAACCCTGGGCAGTCGGGATACAAATGCGGAGCACAGGTTTTTAACCTGAAGTGAGTTGGTTGGAGTTGTCAAAACAGTAGCATCGAGATTCAATGCGGTTAATTAGACACTGCCGAGACACATCGCTCATTGAAATTCTAAGTGCCGGGTTGTCTATGAGGAAGAAGGCTGGCCTGGGATGTGGATTTTCTTTTCGGTCTCCAGCGCTTCTGAAGCTATTTCATTGTAAAGATGCGCCACGCTTGCGTACAGCTTCTGAAATTCCGGATGTGTATCGACAAAATATTTGTACTGTTGGGTATCGAGGAAAACTTCTTCGAGAAATTCTATATCGAAGTCGGACAACGCTTCGCCGCGATCAACCAGTTTCTTGATATCCAGGATTCTGGGAAGTCGCTGTTTTTCGAAGCGCATCATCACCACCTCGAGAACCCCCTTGTGCTCCAAAGATGTGTACATTTTATGATCTCCAGTCAGTGCATCCGCGGTGCTTTGGCCATACGCTGTTGGTGATGTTACCTAAACGCACGTGCGCTCAGGAACTCGAATATAGTATAGCAGGTAACTAATCGGGAAAACTCGCGATGACTGAGCCGTCATGTCCCAATGAATCATGTATTCACGGCGCTGACAACGCGGCAAAAGTCCCACGCCACGGCTCCTTTGGCGTGCGGTGCGGTCGACGACGCCGTTATCGATGTCGCGGCTGCGGGTCCACGTTATCGACGCGCACGAACACGGCATGCTTTGGCCTGTGGTGTTCGTCGCGTGTCGTCGAGTGCGTCGCCCATTTGAGCGTCGTAGGCATGAGCCGTTCGGCGATCGCGCGGGTTGAAGGCATCGATCGGCACTCCGTCGACCGTGCGCTGACCCGGGCCGTTGCGCTGGCGGAACGATTCAACGATAGCCGCCATCTCAGAGGACACCGTGGACTACATCATCGTTGTGCACAAATAACGACGACAGTCCCGGTCAGAAAAAAATTCGCTTTTCGTCAGTTGGCGATGGCTTCGTCGACCCGTTTCGTGACCTCGATCCGAACGGGGGCCACCCCGGCTTCCATCATACCGAGTTTCTCGGCGGCGGCTTTCGATAGGTCGATGATCCGGTCATCGACGTAAGGACCACGGTCGTTTATCTCGACTTCCACCGCATTGCCGTTTTCCAGATGGGTGACCTCGACTAAAGTGCCGAAGGGCAGTTTACGATGCGCGGCGGTCATGTCGTCCATAGCGTACCGTTCGCCGCTGGCCGTCGTCTTCCCCTCAAATTTCTCCCCGTACCACGAAGCCTTACCTTGCTGCGTGAAGATCCCTTTTGCCGGCGTGGATCGCGGTTCGCCAAAACTGAGCAGGATGACGACCGCCACGCAGGCGAGCGTCAAGCCTACGACCCCGAGCAATTCGCCTCGTGTTCGACCACGCAGCATGCTGCGCATGCCAAGACGCTCCTGACCCATAGCACGTCCACCTCTGACAAGATCGCAAATCCCACTATAGCATGTTGCGGACCGCAAACCTCGGGGGTCGGTCCCGGCACCGCGGGCTCCCAGCGCACATGGCGCGACGCGTGGCGAGGTTCGCCCAAATCGATAAGATTCGTTGCAGGTGCTGTCAAACTGAGCTCGCCCTGCGAGTCCCTAGTACAAGCGCAAGATGAAATCCATAATCAATACTTGCTCCGGTTGTTGCTGCCCGGCCGACGATCAACGTCAAAGAGATCGTTGGGTATTTTTCGGTTGACTTGACAACGCTTTCCCCGGTTCAGCGGACGGAAACGATAAAGAGCCCTGCCGCAGTACGGAGCTCTTTCTCGCGATGCCAGGCGCCCCGAAATCTGTCGACACCGTCGAGACGCCGCTGGACGGTATTTAGTGAGCAGTTTCCTCGGTTGCGGATTCGCTGCGCGGATTTATCCGGACGCTAGCGGGAAGCGGCTCGGGTTTGGGCTGGCCATTCACGAAGCGCTCGGAAGGAGCAATGAAGCCGAAGCCGTTTTCGTCGCTGGACCACTTTACCGCACCTGAAGCCATTTCGGTTACCGCTGTAGAAATTGAACGTGGGTATATGCAGCCGTTCGTCGAAAGATAGCGGAAAGGTCTGCCGCATACTGGCGGAGAGGAACTGCCGGATAATTATAACGTGCTACTGAAATGTCGCGTAACTACCTGAATTACCTACGTTAGTCAAAGTTTTTTATGGTGCGGGCATTTCCCCCGACGGGGTGTGCCGTGGACCGCAAGGCCATTACGGCAACAGGGTCTTCATGGGTAGCTGTTTTGAGAACCGTATCGTTCCTCGAAGAAGACGATACAGCAGCCAAGGCAAAAACAGAAAGGATACGCCAACCAATATAAATGTCGCAGCGATAGCGATAGGTGAGTCGGTATTTACCCCGCTGAACCCAACGAACAGCAGGCCAAATGCAATTGGAATGGACGCCGCAACAACGCCACAGGTCGTCAGTTGCCAGTTCACGTGAGAACGCAACTCGGAATGAGTTACGCGACGACGAACAAGAACGAGATAAATCAGCGACACTGCGATAGCGGGCGGCATCACCAGAGTCGCCCACTGAATGAGGTAGGCCCAAAGAACGAGTTTTTCCTGCATACTTGTGTCGTTCATCACTTGCGATCGCATTCGGACACGTCAGGTTCGCGTATTGCAAGCATAGGCGGGAGACTCCACTTCAGACCAGGCCCGTGTCTCAGATTGCACGGCTTTTCGGCTGGCGCCGGGATGAAAACTCCGCGCGAACCTCTGCGCTTGGCAACGGATTCAACCCGTCGCCTCGAGACGGATGGGAGTTCGCACTGAAAACCGGCCGCTAGAGCGAGCCGTCTCGATTGGCTGCAACGGAACGATTCATGTCGAGCCCCGGATATCGGCGCAAGACCGTTTTTGAGCGCTTCGACCTGATGCTCGCGGAGCAGGGAGCAGCGAATGGCGGCGAGGAAATTCTGATATTGCTGCCACAGACACCAATTGATCAGGCTCAGGCCAACCAGGTGGCATAGAAACTCCGCAATATGGTCGCTGGGATATATCTGACGGCCTGCGGCATACACGAACCGGCGACGGCCAGTTTCGGGGTCCAGCACTGTTGCAATTTTGGTTCAGATATTGCCTACTCCGCGCTCACGGGCAAGAAGCCCGGAAATGCAAAGGAAATATTGGTACATGACTAAGAAAATCCGTCGGTGGTCGGTTTGTTTTAACTACTCAGTACTTTCACTCCTTGGGGCGGGAGCGTTTGCAATCGCCGCGACTGCCTTACCCGTCATGGCTCAAAGCGCAGAATCACCTTCGAGCCAACGGCCTTCGAAAGCGGATATGGCCAAAGTGAGCGGCCATCTTCTTGATCTGCACGAGGAGTATCAGGCCTTTCTGCAACAGAAGAGCGTGCAAAGGTCGAGCGCCGTTTTCAACGCGTCCGATTCACAGATGAACATTTCTGAGGAGACGGTAGTGATCGATGCCGCGGCATCGGGCGATCCAAATGCTCTGGCAAACGATCTGAAAGCACTTGGTGCACAAGACCTCGCCGTATTCGGGCGCATGGTTTCCGGCCGTCTGCCGCTGTCGGCAATTCCGGCACTCAAAGACCTGACTTCTCTGCAACTCGCTCGTCCGTCCTATGCGATCAAACATACCGGTAGTGTCACAACCCAGGGCGATACGGCGATGCGATCTCACTTGGCGCGCGCGACGTTCAATGTCGACGGCACCGGCGTCACGGTCGGCACCCTGTCAGACAGCTATGACTGTCTCGGTGGTGCCGCAACTGGTGTGGCGAATGGTGACCTGCCCACGGGCGTCAATGTCATCATGGAAGGACCCTGCCCGCAGGCAGACGAAGGCCGCGCGATGATGGAAATTGTTCATGATGTCGCGCCCGGCGCCGCTCTATCCTTCCACACGGCATTCGGTGGTCAGGCGGTATTCGCCCAAGGCATCCTGGCGCTTGCCGCCGCCGGTGCGACGGTAATCAACGATGACGTCAGCGACGGAAATGAGCCCTTCTACCAGGATGGCCCCATCGCACAGGCGATCGATATGGTAGCCGCTCAGGGCGTATCCTATTTCACCTCCACTGGAAATGCCGGCCGCAGGGCTTACGAGGTTCCGTTCAGCCCCAGCGGTCAGACCGTTGACATTGGCGACGGACCTCAGGAGGCGCATGACTTCGATCCGGGCCCCGGAGTGGACATCTGCCAGCAGGTCACTATTCCGGTAGGAGAAAGCATTGGCATAAGCTTTCAATGGGACCAGCCGTTCTTTTCAGTCAGCGGAGCACCGGGCTCGGTGAGTGATCTGGATATCATACTGACCGACGCATCCTGTGACACTTCGGCGCCGCTTGCTACCGCGACGGACAATAATTTTCAAGGAGATCCAATCGAGTATTTGACTTATGAGAATACGGGTCCTGATACAACGTTTGGTTTGGTGATCCTGCATTTAACTGGCCCTTATCCGGGACTGATGAAGACAATCGATACCAGCGAAAGTCTCACCTACGATGAATTCGATACCCAGACCGGTGCTTCCTATGGTCACCCCCTGGCCGTCGGCGCAACAGGTGTCGGTGCGGCGTTTTATCAGCAAACACCTGAGTTCGGAGTGAGCCCGCCAGTCATAGAAGCTTCCTCGTCAGCCGGTGGCAGCCCGATTCTTTTTGATATCGCCGGAAACCGGCTTGCCACACCGGATGTTCGTCAGAATCCTTTCGTCACAGGGCCGGATGGCGGCGATACCTCATTTTTCGGCAGCACAGATCCCGAAAACAACGGCTTTCCCAATTTCTTCGGCACGTCGGCGGCTGCTCCGCATGTTGCGGGTGTTGCCGCGCTGATGAATGAACTGGCACCGGGAATATCGCCTGCAGCTATCAATGCCGCGTTACAAAACACGGCAATCGATATGGATGATCCGAGCACACCGGGGTTCGACACTGGCTTTGACTTCGGAACCGGCTTCGGGTTGGTCCAGGCGGATGCAGCACTGAGTGCAATCGCAACAGCGGCCCCTCCTGGACCGCCGGCAGCGTACGGTGACGGGCCGACTTCGCCGGTCTTGGCTACTACCGACCTGAGCGACCCCGAGCGGGCCGCTTTCACGCTGCTCGAAGCGGTCATCACGGTGACCAAGGCCAAGGTCCATGCATCCAGTTGCAGCGCGACCGCCGGTAACTACCCGATGACACTGTTCACCAACGGCCTGCTGAAAAGCGATTCTGCCGAGAACAACACGGTCACCGTAACTTCTTTCGGTGGCAATTACTCACTCCAGGCCGATATGTACGCCAAAGTAGCCTTCCGCGGCCAGCGGGTCGACGTGCTGCAGGATCCGGTCGCGGGCGTCTTCAACGGCCGCCCGGTCGCCAATACCGCGATGAGCGGCTTTTACAATATCGCCGGCAACATGTTGACCCAAAGCGGCGCCGTGGACGTCGTGGGTGCCAATGGTCGCCCCGATCGTTATGCCGCTCTCCTTGTCAAGGATTTCTATCGCGGGGCGATTTCTTTGACATTGCCGGACGGCTCTTTGGACCCGGAATTCTTTCTGATCTACGACTGGGGTCTCGAGGCCCTGAAGAAGCTGGGCTATCCGGTCAATAAGTATTGGCAGCGCTCCAAGGTACGTCGCTCCGATGGGGCTTCCGGCAAGATCGTGTTTGTTCAGGATCGACTGGTGGGCGCGACGCCTTGTCGTATCCAGATCGAGCTCGACGGCGACAACTACGAGGATTACGTGTTGATGAGCGGCAGCCTGACCGTCTCGACCAAGAAGCCGTCCGATCTGGCGCCTGAGTTCGCTTTCTAAGCAACCTTTGGCTTTGCCAGCATAACGAGGAACCGCCCGGTGCGAACCGGGCGGTTCCTTCAAAGAAGACTAAAGCCCAACATCGATTAAACCGAAGTTCCTGTAGTCAGTTCGCCTAATATTGACCTTGACCTATTGATACCGCACACAGTCTGTATTCTTTATGTTCTTCAGAAAGCTCCCATGTAATTAGCGTTATCTATACTTGTATTTACGTTTATATGTGCTGTACATGTTCCCATGTACATCGAGACCGTCCCAATCGTAATTCCCGACCCGCCGTCCTGCTGCGCGAAGGCTGGCGATGGGGCAAGAAGGTCTGTAAGCGCACCCTGGCCAACCTGAACCCTCAAGGACGAACCCCTGATCTCACCCATTGAGGCCTTCGCGATCGAACGATCACGCCCGCATGGCCACGTCGAGGCGATTATGGTGATGATCAAACGCATCGGCCTGGATCGGCTGATCAGCGCCAAGCGCACGCGCGAACGCGACGTGGTCCTGGCCATGATCGTCGAACGGCTGATCTGGCAAGTCCCGGCCCCGTTGAGCGAGTTGCACGAAGTGGACGCCCAGTGCTCTGGACCTGCGAAACCCGAAGAGATTCGGCTGGAACCTGCTGCCCGGCAAAACGGTGGTGTGTAGTTCGTCGATTTGTTGGCTACTTCAAACGTCTTGCATTTAAAGTGACGTTTGCTGCATGAGCCGGCAGAATTGGAATCGATCCGGAGCACTGTGTGGGTGATTGATAAACCCGTCGACACCGGAATAATTTGGCTGCCATCTCCGCGCCGTTGAACTGTTCCTCGGTGCGCGCGGCGCGCGCCGTCTTGACCGTGCTTACCCACACGCCAACGGCTGGATCAACGCATGCCGTCGATACTGGCGCTGCGAACCGAGGCGGAAACGATAATAAGTTCCCTCGGGCAGAGGCACGGTCCGCCGTCGCAAGAGCTGCAGTTTGCCCAGCACTCCCTGATTTCCGCACCCTTCAGGCACTTGCAGGCCGATAAAAACGTCCTGCGCATTAATAAACTGAATTTTTCAGAAGCGGCCCGTTGGCCCAAAATCTTAGGGCGCCGTGGAATTCGCAACTGTCCCGAACACGCGATGCAAACTTCGAATTCACGATGAGAATACGACAAAAACACCGTCAGTATCGCCTGCGCACACCTGGACTAGTATTACCGTAGTAATCTCATGGTTTGATGCCCACTGTCTCATCCGGATGACTCGCATATTTCGTCTTCAATGGAGGGCGTTTGTGGCCAAGTCTGCTGACGTTGGTTCGGTGATAGGGATGCAACGATGTCGGCCCACGCTTTTGGTCCCGCTAAGAATGCGGCGGGCCCGCGGCGCCGTTGCGTTCTCAGATCTCGGCGGTCCGAACATTGTCGGTTTCCGATGTGTGCTGGTCCCTGTCGAACCGGCCATGGTCACTCCTAGTAAGAGTCTTGTGGTGAAGCGGCAAGAAAACCGGGCATTGGTTGTTAAACCATCGAACGATCGGTTGGCCGTTACTACGAATCCGTTCCCGGTCAGCGGCTGCTTCGAGGCGAGCAGGTGGCGGGGAGCAACGGTTAGGGCTCTACCCGGTGCGGCCAACTTCGTCGCCTTATCTCTTATTGGGCGGGTGTCGCATGAAAGCTGAAACCACATCACGCCGATCAACTGTCAAATACAGGTTCTTGGCGACTACTCTAACGTTAGTTGTGGTTGGGGGAGCGGTTTGTTTGTCACCAGGGATGTCCAATGAAATACAGAAGCTTCCACCTGCTTGTCCAATCGAGTTTGCGCAGATTACGAGCACCCGGTTGGACGCTGGAGAACAAACCTTTGAGTCCCTTCGGGTTCTGCGTAACGGAATGGTCGAATGGGCACGCTGGAACAGCTCCGGTACTCTGCTTGATCATGCGGGACCGTTCGATGCGGGAAGCGAAACGTTCGACCAGATTGTGTCTTCTCCGGCTTTTCTGAAACCTCCTGAGCCGCGTCGATATACCGGAATTCTCGGACGTCCGGCATACAAGCTTGAAATCACGACCGTTACTCAATCCAGCATAGAAACGGTAGTTCTACACAAAATGCCTGACGATCTTGCCGCGCTCACTGATCGCCTCAAAAGGCGCGTACCCGCAGCACCGGTGCAACCCGGATGGTATATGTGGACGAAACCATACCCACGCCAAGGCCCGGCAGATATCGATCTGACCGAGACGAGGGTTGACTCTGCCGCTGCGATGACGCTGTCGGACGCCGTGACGACCGGCAAGCTTATTGTGCAGGCCGACGACAGTGTCAAGGCATTCGTTTCAGGCGAGCGATCAACCCGTATCGCTTTTGTAGCAAGACTTGTAATAGGTGATCTGCACTTCGGAGTTTTATCCGCGAAGAGGTAGATAAGGACGTTGAATCAACCAGGGGAAATCATGCCATGAAAAAACAAGTCAGTAGCCGCCTGCACCGGCTAATCCGAATTGCGAGTGCAGCAACCACCGGAACGGCATTGCTGGTATCCGCAGGCGTCCAGGCGGGCGACCATTGGTTGTCGCGCGTGACTGTCGATAGGCCCAATCAGCTGGAGACGCTCATATCGACGAACCGCACGGCACCAGAAGGGCTGGCGACCATCGCGGCGGCCAGTTCCAGGGTAGTGTTCGATATAACCATCTCGCTCGATACAGATCCGCAAGGTGATGACGACTGGACGGTGAATGACGGTGCCAACGATGCCGATCAGCGGGCCTATGAGGAGCGAATCAAGGAATTCGCCAATGCTGTCTATCAATCTACCAATGGCGCACACAAGATCGGCAAGGTCACGATCTTCCGTAACGGTGACTTCGCAAACTTGGCGGATGTCAAATGGAACGAGAACTGTGCCGCCGACGCAGGACCCCGTGCCTATACCTCTGGTTTCGGTGTGGCCGGCAAGCGAATCTGGATGTGTACCAACTGGTCCGGTGCGTCGACGCTTATGCCAACGGCGAAGGGCGGCGGTTACACGCTGGCACATGAATGGGGCCATTATGCCCATGGCCTATACGACCAGTACGCGCAGGAGCAGTGTGATCCGGCGGACATCGCCGCGAATACCTGCCGGGAGGGCACGCCGCGAAGTACGGACACGGCCGCAGTCCCTGCGATCATGAACAACCAGTGGAATGCTGCTCGAGGCGATGCGGATTACCTGGAGTTTTCGACTCAGAACATACACCCCTATAGAAGCGACAGCACCGGCACGAATGCCCAAAAGCGGGTGTTCGGAGAAAGTGCGTGGGAGACGCTTACGCGCGATTCGGCCTCCGACCCGAAATTCTCCTGGCTACCGCCACGGACCCAGTACAGTGCCCTCACTGCGCCGACGAACCCAAACTGGATCGTGAATGACGATGAGTCGACGGCGCAAAGTGAACTCGACATCCGATGGGTGGGCCACCAGGTGATGGACTTGCTGATGGACAGGTCCGGCTCCATGAGCGGGATACCGTTGACCAACGCCAAAACGGGGGCCAACCTGCTGGTCGACCAGATACAAGCCGGCACGGCGCTCGGAGTGAGTTCCTTCGCGACAGACGTCACGCGCAACTTTGCGATTGCCGACATTCCCGACCCAGATACCGGCGTCAAGGCATCCGCCCAAGCCGCCGTTAACGAACTCACTGCGGCCGGAGCGACATCGATGTATGACGGGCTGCTTTTCTCTCTGGGCGGCGTGCAAGCGTTCGACGCCAACCGCCCGGGCTTGGTCTACGTATTGTCGGACGGATTAGACAATGATTCGACGGCGACCGAATCGAGCGTGATCTCCGCCTATCAGGCGGCCGGTATTCCGATCATCGCATTCGCCTATGGCGGTTTCGCCCCGACTGGCACGCTGCTGAGGATGGCCAACGCGACGGGTGGGGCTTTCTTCCGCTCCCCGACCACACTGGCGGATATCCAAGCGGTTCTCCTCGCAGCGGAAGCGCGGTTCTCGTCCAACGTGCTGCTTTCATCGGCGGAGTTCTCGGCTGCGGCCAGTGCCGCAACCACCCTTCCTATACCCATGGACAGCACCCTGGCTGCAGCGCGGGTCAATCTTTCCTACACCGGCAGCCAGACCGATTTCGACATTCGCTTACTGCTACCCGATGGTATCGATTCAGGTGTGTCCTTCGTGTGCGAGGGCGCTGCTTCCTGCACCGCCATGCTGGACGAAGAATTCTTTACTGCATTTGGGTTCGGCGACTATCAGATCGAATTGACCAACAACACCGGAACCGACACGGAGGTGACCCTGCTGGTCTCGGCAACGCCCGCGGGTGCCGAGACCTATGACATCGCCGTCGGCTTTTCATCTACTACGGTAAACTACCCGGACAATATGGCCCTCTTTGCGACCATCACCAAAGGCCCCGCTATCGCCGGACTCGACGTTGTGGCCAAATTGGCCGGGCCGACAGGCAGCGCCTTTGGCCTCACGTTGCTCGACGATGGCAACGGCGCTGACCGGGTAGCAAATGACGGTACTTACTCGGCCAGCATTCCCTACACGGCTGACGGAATCTACTCGGCTGTCGTGACGGCGTCGAACGCGGCAGGGAACGGACAGACTACCTTCGAAGGGATTAGCGTCTCGCTGAGGGAGGACGGCACTGCTGTCACGCCGACCCCGACGACTGTCGCCGAAAATTTCGTTCGAGTCGGTACGGCGTCGGCCAGCGTCGCAGGTGTCATGGTGGATGACCATGCCGATGACCCGGCGAGCGGTGCCTGCACCGTGACCGCCGACAACAACGCCGATACCGCTGGTCGAATCGACGCTACCGGGGATACAGACTGCTTCTATCTCGTACCGAGTTCATTGAGCGACCCAATTATCATACGGGTCACGTCGTTGACCGCGGGTATGGATCCGCTGCTGACCATCTACGACAGTACCGGTACGCTGCAGATCGCCCAGGTGGATATAGATACGTCCGAAAGCCAGAGTTCCGGCGCTACCGTGACTGTTCCCGCAGCGGATCTTGACCCAACTGGACTTGTTTTTGTTGTCCAGCACGCCGACCCGGCGGCAACCGTCGGCGGCTACGTGGTTTCGGCGGGGGCGCCGCTCACCTCTGATGCCGCCAAACCGGCCCCTCCTGGACCGCCGGCAGCGTACGGTGACGGGCCGACTTCGCCGGTCTTGGCTACTACCGACCTGAGCGACCCCGAGCGGGCCGCTTTCACGCTGCTCGAAGCGGTCATCACGGTGACCAAGGCCAAGGTCCATGCATCCAGTTGCAGCGCGACCGCCGGTAACTACCCGATGACACTGTTCACCAACGGCCTGCTGAAAAGCGATTCTGCCGAGAACAACACGGTCACCGTAACTTCTTTCGGTGGCAATTACTCACTCCAGGCCGATATGTACGCCAAAGTAGCCTTCCGCGGCCAGCGGGTCGACGTGCTGCAGGATCCGGTCGCGGGCGTCTTCAACGGCCGCCCGGTCGCCAATACCGCGATGAGCGGCTTTTACAATATCGCCGGCAACATGTTGACCCAAAGCGGCGCCGTGGACGTCGTGGGTGCCAATGGTCGCCCCGATCGTTATGCCGCTCTCCTTGTCAAGGATTTCTATCGCGGGGCGATTTCTTTGACATTGCCGGACGGCTCTTTGGACCCGGAATTCTTTCTGATCTACGACTGGGGTCTCGAGGCCCTGAAGAAGCTGGGCTATCCGGTCAATAAGTATTGGCAGCGCTCCAAGGTACGTCGCTCCGATGGGGCTTCCGGCAAGATCGTGTTTGTTCAGGATCGACTGGTGGGCGCGACGCCTTGTCGTATCCAGATCGAGCTCGACGGCGACAACTACGAGGATTACGTGTTGATGAGCGGCAGCCTGACCGTCTCGACCAAGAAGCCGTCCGATCTGGCGCCTGAGTTCGCTTTCTAAGCAACCTTTGGCTTTGCCAGCATAACGAGGAACCGCCCGGTGCGAACCGGGCGGTTCCTTCAAAGAAGACTAAAGCCCAACATCGATTGAACGCCGTGCGCGATGCTTCGAACCGGCATTGTCAACTTAACGGAAAACCGAAAAATTTTTCTTGAAAAGTGGCGTGCGACGATGCGCTTGCCCTGGTGATGGATGCGAAGTGGCGAGTAAGCGCGAACAGTCTGGTTAAGATTTCCAGCCAAGTGGGGAATTCGACACCAGCGGTTTGTAACGTTGACAACGCCGCAATCCGGCATCGAGGTAGTTACACAACGGTGCCGGTCCATCGGCACGAACATCTTCAGTTTCAGGAGCGCCACCAGCGCTCAAACGAACTGGGCGGGACGAGGTCGCCGGACAGGGCACCAGACTGCCCGAGCATCGTACCGCCCTGCGTGTCTTGATTTTTCGTGGGCAGGAAATTGCCGAAACTCCTGCATTGTACCGTGCCGGCAGCCAATCTTCCTTGCTGCTGAGGTTTACGCATTTATTAGCATTCCTATAGCAATCATTTGCGAAACGTCGGTCGCGGTGCGTCTTACGCTTTCTTCACCTGATAACCAGTTGACAACGAGGTGAGACCCCATGAACTTTTCGACAAGGCCGACAACCAAATTCAATTCGATCGATGTGCCCTCTGCGGTGATTCGTGCACGCGCACTGCGCGCGGCCGTCTTGACAGCCCGTTTTCGCCGCTTCCAGGCTCGGTTTACCGCGGCGAAACACGTTGCACTCGCGCCACTCGAAACCGAAGCCCAGATGTAGCGCAGGGCCTGATCCCGGGCGCTGCATGCGCACTGCAAGCCCGACGGCAGTCTCCCGGATGTTGCGGCGGCGGCAATTCCTGTCGACCGTAACATTCATTCGCAACCGCTTTTGAAAATGCATGTGCGTAGAGCAACTTGCTGGCAGGTGGATTGCATCCGGCGCAACACTCCGAAACGCTTCGCCGAACTCGCTATCGCCGGCTATCTGCCGGACTGTTCCGCGAGGAAATCGGCAACGGATCTGAGCTTGTGCAGGCGATGACGCCGTATCGGAAACACCACGTACATGATCAGGACCGGCAGCCGGTGATCCGGCAACACTTCCATCAGATCCCCGCCCACCAGTTCGTCTTCGACGAAGAAGCGCAAAAAGGTGAATCTCCAAGCCGTCGAACAGGTTCGCTTTCCGCGCCGCGCCGTCATCGCAACGGAACCAACCCCATACGGTTGTCGATTTGCCGTCCGGACCAAGAAATCGCCACTCCTCGATCGGACTATCCACGCTGTAGGTCAGACACTGATGATCCGCAGATTCGCCGGCCTCTACGGCGTTCCATGCATACACAAATGTTCGGGCATCACACAAAGGACAAGTTCACGGGGCGACAAGCACCGCATGATCAGGCTTGAATCGGCTGGGAAGTGACGCCGCTTCGGACCACGACCAGTGAAAAAATGCAGCAAGCGGACATTCCGCCTTTCGCTTCAAAGAACTCTTCGGATGGCGTTCTTCGATGTCCCCTTAGCGAAATCTTAGCAACCTCGTAGCGATCATTTAGCGGTAGCAGGTCGCTCGGCCCCGTAGTCTCTACCATCACAGCAAACGACCCCGCCGAGGGCTTCCGGATGAAATCGCGTGCACTTGTAACTTTCCGGCGACTACCATCAATGAGGTCTTGGCGGCTGCGCCCGGTGCGAATGCTCCAAGACCCTCGCCACGTGTCAAGCAGCGAAGCGAAGGGCGCCATGCGGTCCGCCGGGCCGGCGGCTCTGCTGCTTGGGTTGCAGTTGGTGCTCCAAGCATCCAATGCGGCTACACGAATCGCCGAAGATACCGGGCAGCCGCCGCATCTGCTGAGCGAGACCGGTCTGTTCGTTGCCGGCTCGCCCGGCATGATCACCCCCGGCCTGCTTTCGTTCTCACCCCAGTACCCGTTGTGGTCCGATGGCACGACCAAGCGACGCTGGATCTCGCTACCTCCGAACAGCGCCATCGACGCGAGCCTGCCGGACGCTTGGGACTTCCCGGCCGGCACGCGGCTGTGGAAGGAGTTCTCACTCGGGCGCCGTATTGAGACCCGCATGATCGAGCGACTCGGGGACGGTTCGTGGCGTTTCCTGACCTACGTCTGGAAAGTTGACGGCAGCGATGCCGAGCTAGCGCCGCCGGAGGGCATCCCGTCGCTCGCGGTGGCCGGGGCGCCGAACGGTCGCTACGCTGTAACCGTTGCACCAAGACCGCTATTTGCCCTTTTTGTTTTTCGGGGGAATTTT